>VAWU01000031.1 GCA_005888325.1 Actinomycetota bacterium | reverse complement strand
GTCGTCGCCGCCGCCAACCACGTCGTGCTGATCGCCCGGGACGAGACCGACCTCGGCCCGCTCGCGAGCTGGGACCTGGGCAGCGGCGGGTTCGGCGCGGGGCTGGCCAACGTCTCGGTGGCCGAGGGCGTGGTCTACGCGCCCCTTGCCGGCGCGCTGGTGGCGCTGCACGCGCCGCCGGTGGAGCCCCTGGCCTCGCTGTCCACCTCACCGCTCGCGCTGAGTCCCGCGTTCTCGTCCTCCACCTTCGACTACGTGCTGCGCTGCGCGGCGGGAACCAACTCGGTGAGCTTCACCATGAGCGCGGTGCCCGGGGGCACCGTCGCCCTCGTCGCCCCGACCACCACCGAGCCCAGCGCCTCCCAGACCGCCACGGTGGACCTGGAGGAGAACCAGGCGGCGGTGGTGGAGGCGACCGACCCGAACGGGGCCGCGGCCCGGTACTGGGTGCGCTGCCTGCCCAGCGACTTCCCGCCCCTCACCGCCACCCCCCACCCGGCCGCGGGCGCGCCCAGCCCGGGTTGGTACCTCATCGGCAACAACATCAGTCCCTCAGGCACCCGCTCGTACGCCATGATCCTCGACGCACGCGGCACACCCGTCTGGTACAAGCGCGCAGCTCAGGCTGCGATCAACGTCACCCCCCTCGGCCACGACTCGGTTGCCTTCATGTCGGCGACGCCGCTGGGGGGCTTCGGCACCGATCCGAACTGGCACTACGACGCGTATTCCCTCGACGACGGACAGTCCACCGCGATCAGCACGGTGGGAGTGCCGACCGACCTGCACGAGTTGTATGCGCTTCCGAACGGCCACCACCTGCTGCTGTCGTACCCGCTCAAGCGCGGCGTCGACCTGACCGGTCTGCAGGCGACGCCCACCCCCGGGCCGAACTCGACCATCGCGGACTGCGTCGTGCAGGACGTCGACGCGCAGGGCGGATTGGTGTGGCAGTGGACCGGGAGCGACCACCTCGACCCGGTGACGGAATCGGCGATCGCGCCGGCGGTGACCATCAACGGCGAGACGGTCTACGACGTGTATCACTGCAACTCGATCGACGAAAGCCCCACCGGCGACCTGCTCGTGTCGGCCCGACACCTCAACGCCGTGTTCGAGATCCGGCACTCCGACGGAAAGGTCGTGTGGAAGATGGGCGGCAAGCCCGTCAACAAGGACGGCGCCGACATCATCGCCGTCCAGAACGACCCTGCGGGTGGCCCCGTCCTGCAGCACGATGCCCGGTACATGCCGAACGACCATATCAGCATGTTCGACAACCGGAGTGCGCAAGCAGGCGGTTTCGCGCGCGGCATCGAATACGCGCTCGATCTTGCGGCGAAGACGGCGCAACCGGTCTTCTCGTTCTCGTCACCGGACAACGCACCCAGCTGTTGCATGGGCAGCTTCCGGCGCTATCCCGACAGGCACAGCGTCATCGGCTGGGGCTACGTGACCGTGAGCAACGGCGCGGTCTTCACCGAGATCAACGCGTCCGGGCAGGCAGTGTTCGACGTGAAGTTCGCGAGCAGCTACGCGTCCTACCGTGCGGTGAAGGTGCCGCCGCCTCGCTTCGACGTCGACGTGCTCCGCGCCACCGCAGGTCAATGACGGCATCGAGCTGATCGCGTTCTTGTCGTAGTGAGCCGTGCTGACGACGGTTGTCTACGACAAGAAGGACGAGGGCCTCAGATGGCGCCGATCAGCTTCAGGCCCGTCGCCATCAGCACGAGGAACAGCACCGGCTTCACGATTCGGTCGGGAGCCTGAGACGAGACGTGGGCGCCCAGCCAGATGCCAGGGATGCCGCCGAGCAGCAGCGCGGCTGTCACGTCCAGCTGGAACTCGCCGAAGAGCAGGTGGCCCAGCGCGGCGGAGCCCACGAGCGGGATCGCCTGCACGAGGTCGGTGCCCACCAACTCCGCTGACGTCAGCCGGGGGTACAGCAGCATCAGCGCCACGATGATGAGCGAGCCGCTGCCGACCGAAGTCATCCCTACGACGAGCCCGCCGACGGCGCCGATGGCGAGCGTAGGCAGCGGTCGCACGTTCAGGGCCGGCGGCGCGGGCGCCTCGAGCGGGCCGCCGGCAGCGACCAACACCCGCTGCTCGGCCCTGGAGCGCTGCTGGAGGCGCGCCTTCACCACGATGCAGGCGGCCGCTACCAGTAATGCGATCCCGAGCCACAGCTTCAGGCGGTTGCCGGCGTCGTCGCCGAGCGCCCGCAGCACCAGCACGCCACAGAACGCGGCCGGCACCGAGCCCAGCATCAGCCAACGCAAGAGCTCCTTGCGGACGGTGCCCCGCCGCATGTGCACACTCGCGCCCACGGGCTTCATCACGAGCGACACCACGAGGTCGCTCGACACGGCGGCCAGCGGGTCGATGTGGAACAGAAGCACGAGCATCGGAGTCATCAGCGCGCCGCCGCCCATGCCCGTGAGCCCCACGACGAAGCCGCCCACCAATCCCGCCAACGTCAGATCCAGCTGCAAGATGGTCCCCCTCCGCACGGCAGCTTCACGTCAGTGAACACGTTCTTCAGTCAGCCGGTCAAGAAGGAAGGAAAGCAGCGAAGCTGGCGGCGATCGACGCCCGTCGCCAAGTCTGATCGTTTCCAAGCATCTGCCAAGGCCCCGCGGAGTCGGCGACCGCATGCTGAGTCTCGTCCCGAAGAGCTCGGGACGAGACAGCACGAGGGAGGAGACCATGAACCGAACACGCAAGGCCGTCGTAGGCGGCGCGCTCGCGGCGTGCACCCTGCTCGGCGGCGGTATCGGTGCGGCTCTGCTGAACGGCACAGCCAACGCTCAGACGTCCACGTCGACGACCGCCGCACGGTCCACCGCCCAGCCGGCACCCCCCAGCGGGCAGCCGCCCGCCAACTTCGACCCGACCAAGGGCGGCCACGTCGCCAACGGCATCACGGAGGTGCTGCTCACCGGCGACACCGCCGACAAGGTCAGGGCCGCGGCGCTGGCCGCGGTACCGGGTGGGACGGTCCAGCGCGTCGAGAACGACGCCGAGGGGTCGCCCTACGAGGCGCACATGACCAAGGCCGACGGTACCCAGGTGACCGTCAAGGTCGACAGCAACTTCAAGGTCACGAGCATGGAGGACGGTCCACGGTAGGCGTCCAACCGCTCACCGAGCATCAAACCGCACGGGTCAGGCGCCGGAATGGGCACCTGGCCCGTGCGGCTAGGGGACAGGGGCGCGGGCCGAGGGCTCGCCTCCAGCCCCACCGAACCGCTCAAGGTCATACCTACACCCGACCGACAACCTGGACATGACGTTCGAGCTGTGTCCCTACTGCCAGGCGTCGATCGAGGGCACCTACTTCCCCGGCGGCTGGTTGCGCATCGACTGTGCTGCCTGTGGCGCGCAGTGGGAGGTGCACGGGGGCATGATGCGGCGCATCGCCGACGGTGACCTGATGCGTCGCACCGGCGATACCCCGGAGGACCTCCGGCGCCGTGCGGACGTGCCGTCCGGCGACGGCGCGCAGTCGACGTCCTGAGTCGACCGTCGCACGCGAGGGGCGCACGCGTCGGGCGCCATTCCCAGCCGATTTGGTGAGCCCCGCGGAGGCGGCTCTGAGCTTTCCGGCCGAAGCTCGTCTGCATGACGACGACCGTCCTTCCCGAACCCTCGATCGCCATCCACGTCGACGCGACCATGGGCGGGGTCTCGACGAAGAAGCGCGGCGAGCACGTGTTCGACCGCTTCTGGCAGGCCGATCGGGCACGCGCCGGCGCGGGCACGGGTTTGGGGCTCTCCATCGTCGCGGGCATCGCCCACGAGCACGGCGGTACCGCCACCGCGGCCAACGCGGAGGGCGGCGGTGCGCGCTTCACCCTTCGCCTCCCGCTCGACACCCGATCCGGCTGACGAGCACGGCCGGGTACGGTGCAGGAGTGATCGAGGTGGAGGACGACGAGGGGGTCCGCGTCATCCGACTTGCGCACGGCAAGGTGAACGCGCTCGATCTCGAGTTGACCGAGGCACTCGTCGACCACTTCGGTCAACTCGGCGAAGCGAGCGATGTTCGCGCCGTCGTGCTCACGGGATCGGCGCGTGGCTTCTCCGCGGGTGTGGACCTGCGGCGGATCGTCGATGGGGGTGCGGCCTACGTCGAGCAGTTCCTTCCCACGCTGGCGGACGCGTTCGTCTCGCTGTTCAGCCTGCCCATGCCGGTCGTGGCCGCGGTGAACGGCTACGCGATCGCCGGCGGCTGCATCCTCGCCGCGGCCTGCGACCATCGCGTGCTCGCCCGCGGCGGGCGCATCGGGGCGTCCGAGCTCCAGGTCGGTGTCCCGTTCCCCGTCGCCGCGCTCGAGGTGCTCACCCATGCGTGCGGCCGCCATACGGAGGAAGTCGTGTTCGGAGGCGCGCTCTTCTCCGGCGACGACGCGGTGCGGGTCGGCCTTGCCCACGAGGTCGTGGACGACGGTGTCGTCCTGCGCCGGGCCCTCGAGGTGGCGCGGTCACGCGCGGCCATGCGGTCCGAGGTCTATCGCATGGCCAAGCGCCAGATGCGTGGTCCGGCGCTCGGGCGGATCGAGCAGAACCAGCCTCTCCTCGATCCGGCGACGGTCGAGGTGTGGGCGTCCGCCACGACCGCGGCGGTCATCCGCAGCCATCTCGAGCGTGTCGCGGCGCGTTCGGAGGCGTCCGCCTAGGTGCAGTGCCGGCTCAAGTGCAGTGCCGGCCGCCGTTGATGCAATAGTCGACGAGCTGCACCAGGCGAGCTTGGTCCCACGCGTTCCAGAAGTCGGCGTGCATCGTGTAAGGCGATCCCGAGGACAAGGTCACGGTCGCAGGACTCGGATAGCGATCCGTCCACTGGAACCGGGCGATGAGCCGCGGGAGCGACACCGGATAGCCCGGGGGGCAGATCCCCTTCTTGGAGTAGGCCATGTGACTCTTGTGATCGGGGCTGGTCACGTCTCGACCGTTCCAACAATCAGGGAACATCACGTGAGCGGTGAGCCCCGTGTCGCCGGGCTGGCACTGAGGCAGCGCGCTCGTCCTGCTGACGCTGCTCCCCGCTCCGCATCCCCAGTAGACGACTTCGGTCGGCTGGGGTGACGTGGCGTGCGAATCACCCGCGAGGATCTTCAGATGCGCGGGCCAGGTGGCCAACGGAAGGGGCTTGTTGCTGCCTGTGTAGTAGAAGGTCGATTTCGGCACGGGTAGAGGTTTGCCCGAGACGTAGAGCGTGGGCGCCCAGTACGACGCGGTGTCGCCGGGCTCGTCGCCCGAGTGAGCGGGCGTCGCGCACGCCGAGGAGCCGTCCCGCAGGTCCTGGTACGTCGCGGTCAAGCTGATCGCCCGGCTCCCGTAGAACTCGTGGTTGTGCGACGCCGCACGCGTGATCGGATCGATGGGTTTGGAGAGCACGGGGCCGAGGCACTGGACGATGAACTGCCCGGGGCTCGTCGCGGCCAGCACGCGGTCGCAGCCGGCCGCAGCACCCGCGACGAGGATCATGACCAGCGCAACGACCGAGTGCTTCGTGCGCCACGCGCGCGGCCTGCGCAACCGCCGATCGGGAAGAATGTCGTCGCGCCGAGACGCGGACGTCGACTCGCGCTGACCCATGAAGGATCACCTCGCTCGCAGATCTTGGCTGCCCGAAAGCGAAGGTTCCTCGGCGCGCGACCAACCCAAACGTGCTACCGCGAGCCTGGGACAGCCCCCTCCAGTGCTGCGTCAACCCTTTTCCCCGAGGGCGCGGATTGTCAAGCAGGGGGTCTATCGAACTGACCAGCAAGGGCCTCAGATTCGCTGAGAATCGCTGAGGCGGACGGAGCGGCCGGCGCTCCTCAATGGCACGCCGCGCTGCCGGCATCGGTCGGGCCGTTCGGGAGCTCGGGGGTGAAGCGCCATTCATAGCCGTTGGTCTCGAGCCGCATGAGCAGGACGCCAAAGGTGTCGCGTATACGCACCTCGCTGTTCGGATGCACGTTGGGGAAGCCCTGGAGGTTGTCGCCGCCCGTTCCCACCACGAACTCGCGGATGCCGCGCGTCGCGTCGAGCCGGCCCACCGGGTCCTGTGGCGCGAAGCGCTCGTAGTTGTGGTTGTGCCCGTTGAGGACGACGTCGACCCCCGCCGCGTACAACACATTCCACAGCGGCCGAACCGAGCGGTTCTCGGCTTCTGGTCCCGACGAGAACAGAGGCGAGTGCCAGAAGGCGAGCGTGCACTTGGTCTCGTGCGCAGCGAGGTCGTCGCGCAGCCACCTCTCCTGGTCCGAGCCTGCGAAGCAACCCACGTCGTTGCAGTTGGAGTTGAGCGCGACGAGATGCCATGCACCGACGTCGAAGCTGTACCAACCCTGCCCGGGCTTTCCCGCGACATGCCCGAAGTACTGGAAGTACGCGGCGGCGCCGCGCGTGTAGTACTCGTGGTTCCCCGCCACCGGATAGGTGATCGACTTCAGGGTTCCCCACGAGCGGGCGTACGAGGCGCGGTAGTCGGCGAGCGTTGCCGCCTCGTACTGGTTGTCGCCGAGAGCCAGGACTCTGTCGACGTCGGCGCGCTTCAACAGCGCGGCAGTGGCGTCGGCATGGCAGTTTCCGACCGCCGCCGGGTCTTTCCCGAAGAAGCGGTTCGCCGGGTCGCACGCGATGTCTCCTGCCGCTCCGATGAGTCGAGCGGGACCCCTGTACGACCGCGTCGCGGCTCCGCGATCGCTCACCACCGTCGGGGCGGGGTCGCCGTGAGGGATGACGACCCAGAGGAGCGCCGCCACCAGCGACAGGACCGAGACCGATGCGACGAGCGCCCAGGTCGAGATCGGCGACCTGGTCGCCGTCGCCCCAGCACCCCCACGTCCACTTTTCGCACTTCCCGGCACCGTCCGCCGCCCCCTCACGTGCGGTCGGAGCCTACCGTCGGGGCGCGATCTCGGAGCCTCCGCACCGCGCCGGGAAGTCTCGGTGTCAACCTGATGTCGAGAGTTGGTGGTCGTCGGCGACCGGTGGAGCGACCGATTGGGGCTTGCACGCCCCGCTGCGGCCTTTGTCCCTTGACCGCGCGGCCCGGGAACCTGTTCACTGGCGTGCTGCTGCCGTCTGGAGGGGGGACCGTCGTTGCAGCTGGATCCGATCTCGAACGGGTGGCTGGACGCCTCGTCCCCGACAGACCGGTCGGCGCGCGCCCAACGACCGCATCGAGGTCCGGCGCAGCCATTTCGCAATGGGCTCCTCTACCCTGAGAACACATGACGACGACGTACCAGCTCTCACACCTGAAGGCGCTCGAGGCCGAGTCGATCCACATCATCCGCGAGGTCGCGGCCGAGTTCGAACGACCGGTGCTGCTCTTCTCCGGCGGCAAGGACTCGTGCGTGATGCTGCGCCTGGCGGTCAAGGCGTTCTGGCCCGGGCGCCTGCCCTTCCCGATCATGCATGTCGACACCGGCCACAACTTCGACGAGGTGATCGCCTTCCGCGACCGGTGTGCGGAGGAGCTCGGTGCGAGGCTCATCGTTGCGTCCGTGCAGGCGTCGATCGATGCGGGTCGAGTGGTCGACGTCGGCGGGCCGTCGCCTTCGCGCAACCGCCTGCAGACGACGACCCTGCTCGACGCCATCGAGGAGCACCGCTTCGACGCCGTGTTCGGCGGCGCGCGGCGCGACGAGGAGAAGGCCCGGGCCAAGGAGCGGGTGTTCAGCTTCCGCGACGAGTTCGGACAGTGGGATCCCAAGAACCAACGACCCGAGCTCTGGTCGCTCTACAACGGTCGCCACAACCAGGGCGAGCACATCCGGGTCTTTCCTCTGTCGAACTGGACCGAGCTCGACATCTGGCAGTACATCGCCGACGTCGGCCTCCCGCTGCCGTCGATCTACTACGCCCACCGGCGCAAGGTCTTCCGCCGCGACGGCATGCTGCTGGCGGTGAACCCCTTCCTCACGGTCTCCGAGACCGACGATGTCTACGAGGCAACCGTGCGCTACCGCACGGTCGGCGACGCCACCTGCACCGGCGCGGTCGAGTCGACCGCCGCCACCGTCGAGGAGGTCATCGCCGAGGTGGCCGCCAGCCGCATCACGGAGCGGGGTGCCACCCGCGCCGACGACAAGTTCTCCGAGGCCGCCATGGAGGACCGCAAGCGCGAGGGCTACTTCTGATGAGCGAGCTCCTGCGCTTTGCCACGGCGGGCTCGGTCGACGACGGCAAGAGCACGCTCATCGGCCGGCTGTTGTACGACTCGAAGCAGATCTTCGAGGACCAGTACGAGGCGGTCGAGCGCGTGAGCCTGGCGCGCGGCGACGAGTACGTGAACCTGGCACTGCTGACCGACGGGCTGCGAGCCGAGCGCGAGCAGGGCATCACCATCGACGTCGCTTACCGCTACTTCGCCACTCCGAAGCGCAAGTTCATCATCGCCGACACGCCCGGCCACGTGCAGTACACGCGCAACATGGTCACGGGGGCCTCGACGGCAGACCTCGCGCTCATCCTGATCGACGCTCGCAAGGGCGTGCTCGAGCAGAGCCGTCGCCATGCGTTCATCGCGTCGCTCCTGCGGATCCCCCATCTCGTGCTGTGCGTCAACAAGATGGACCTCGTCGACTACGACCGAGACGTGTTCGAGTCGATCAAGGAGGACTTCCGCAGCTTTGCGATGAAGCTCGACGTGCCCGACCTCACATTCGTGCCGATGTCGGCGCTGCACGGCGACAACATCGTGCACCGCTCGACGGTCATGGACTGGTACGAAGGCTCATCGCTGTTGCACCACCTCGAAGAGGTGCACATCGCGTCCGACCGCAACCTCATCGACGTGCGCTTCCCGGTGCAGTACGTGATCCGTCCGATGTCGAACTCGCACCACGACTACCGGGGCTATGCCGGTCAGGTGCTCGGCGGGGTGATCAAGCCGGGCGACGAGGTGGTGGTGCTCCCTTCGGGCTTCACGAGCACGGTGGCATCGATCGACAGCCAGGACGGGCCCGTGGAAGAGGCGTTCCCGCCGATGTCGGTCACGATCACCCTGGCCGACGACATCGACGTATCGCGCGGCGACATGATCTGCCGGGTCCACAACCGGCCCTCGATGGGCCAGGACATCGACGCCATGATCTGCTGGATGAGCGAGCGGCCGCTTCGGGCGGGGGCGAAGCTCGCCATCAAGCACACGACCCGATGGGGCCGGGCGCTCGTGAAGGACCTGATCTACGAGCTCGACGTCAACACCTTGCACCGCAACGAGGACCCCGCCTCGCTAACCCTCAACCAGTTGGGGAGGGTGAGGGTGCGCACCACCGTGCCGCTCCTCTACGACGACTACCGTCGCAACCGCTCGACGGGCAGCTTCATCCTGGTGGACGAGGCTTCCCACGAGACGCTGGCGGCGGGGATGATCCTGACCGCGAGCGGCTGATCGACCGACCACGTTCCGTTTTGCTCTAGCTGTCGTCCACCACCTCTTGTATAGTCCGAACCCGGCTGCCGAAGGCGAGCTGTGAACCAGCGCGGCGGCCTCGGGGGGGGACCATGTGGACGCTCGGGCAAAACCCGTGACTCGTTGGTGGAAGGCCGGGCCCACGAAGCCTGGCTTCTCCGCGACCCCGGCCCTGCTGGCGGGTGGCATCGCCGTGGTCGCCATGGCGGTGCTGCTGGTCGCCGAGGGGAGAGGGGCGTCGGCGGTGGCGTCGACCCTCTACGTCAACAAGGGTGCCTCGAACTGCTCCGATTCCGGCAACGGCGGGCAAAGCCAGCCGTACTGCACCATCAAGAAGGCCGCAACCGTGGCCGTCGCCGGGCAGACGGTCCTCGTCTCGAGCGGGACCTATGGCGGCGACGTGGTCGTCTCGAACTCCGGCACGTCGAGCGCGCGCATCGTGTTCCAGGAGGCCTCCGGCGCCAGCGTCACGGTGAGCGGGGGAACGAACGGCTTCAAGGTCTCGGGCAAGAGCTACGTCACGATCAAGGGCTTCACCGTCACCCAGACGACGGGCATCGGGCTCTATTTGAAGACGGCGTCCAACATCACGCTGGACAGCAACGACGTCTCCGTTGCCGGTCAGCGCACGAGCGGCAACACGGCTCCCGGCATCAAACTCGACGCCACCACCAACTCCCTCCTAACCGGCAACACCACGCACGACAACAGCGACCACGGGATCCAGCTCGTGGGCAACGCGACAGGAAACGACGTCGCGAACAACGTCTCCTACAACAACGCCCGCACGGTCAGCCGCGCCGCCGAGGGCATCTTCCTGACCTCGGCGCCGGGCAACACGGTCCACAACAACCTCGTCCACGACAACGAGGACTCGGGCATCGGGCTGTGGAACGGCTCCAACAACAACACCGTGTTCGACAACGTCGTGTACAAGAACGGCGACCACGGCATCGACACCCTCAGCTCGACCGGCGAAAAGATCGTCTCGAACACCGTCTTCAAGAACGTCGACTCCGGCATCGAGCTGCAGACGAACGCCGGGGCCGACATCAGCAACAACATCAGCGTCGACAACGGCATCAACAGCCCGCGCACCAAGGGCAACATCAGAGTGGTCGACTCGGGGTCGGCCTCCCAGATGACGATGGACTACAACGTCCTCTTCCTGAGCGCCGACAACGACCTGATCGACTATCTCGGCGTCAAGTACACGACGCTCGCGTCCTTCCAGGCAGCGATCGGCAAGGAGCTCCACGGCAAGCAGGCCGACCCCAAGTTCGCCAACTCCGCGTCGGGCGACTTCCATCTCCTCGCCGGATCGCCGGCGATCGATTCGGCCAACTCGGGCGCGGGGGGTCAGCCCGCCGCCGA
This sequence comes from Actinomycetota bacterium, assembly GCA_005888325.1. Lineage (NCBI taxonomy): Bacteria > Bacillati > Actinomycetota > Actinomycetota bacterium. Next base: position 64,974 of record VAWU01000031.1, on the reverse strand, counting down.
CTTCGACGGCCGGGCGCGGGTCGACGATCCGCTCACGACGAACACCGGGGTCGGCCCGCGCGCCTACGACGACCGTGGCGCCTTCGAGTACCCACCCAATGGCGATCGTCCGCCGGTGGCCGTCAACGACACCGCCACCACGCCGAAGAACGTCGCAGTGACCGTCAACGTGCTGGCCAACGACAGCGACCCCGACAACGATCCGCTCACGGTCACCGGCACATCCGCGCCCGCGCACGGCACCGCCGTGGTGAACGGCAACAACACCGTCACCTACACCCCGGCGGCCAACTACTCCGGGCCCGACTCCTTCAACTACACGATCAGCGACGGTAGGGGCGGCACCGCGACCGCGACGGTGTCGATCACCGTCACCTCCGTCAACGCCGCGCCGGTGGCGAGCGCGCAGTCGGTGTCGCTCGTCGAGGACACCACCAGCACCGTCACCCTCACCGGCACCGACGCCGACAACGACCCGCTGCGCTTCAAGGTCACGTCGCTGCCGGCCAACGGCAAGCTCTACGACGGCACGGGCACGGCCGGCCACGTCATCGTGGCGGGCGACCTGCCCTACGCGCTGACGGGCACGTTCAACAAGACCACCTACCAGCCCAACGCGAACTACTTCGGGTCCGACTCCTTCCAGTTCAAGGCCAACGACGGCCAGGTCGACTCCACCGCGGCGGCGACGGTGTCGATCACCGTCACTGCCGTCAATGACCCACCGGTGGTGAGCGGGCAGTCGGTGACGCTCAACCAGGACACGACGAGCACGCTCACCCTCACCGGCACCGACGCGGACAACGACCCGCTGCGCTTCAAGATCACGTCGCTGCCCGCGAGCGGCAAGCTCTACGACGGAACCGGCACCGGAGGCCACCTGATCGTGGCGGGCGACCTGCCCTACGCGCTGACGGGCACGTTCAACCAGGCCACCTACCAGCCCAACGCCGGCTACTCCGGCCGCGACTCGTTCCAGTTCAAGGCGCACGACGGCCAGGTCGACTCGACGTCAGCGGCGACGGTGTCGATCACCGTCAACCACGTGAACCATGCGCCGGTGGCCAACGACGACTCGGCCTCGACGCCGCAGAACACCGCGGTCACGGTCAGCGTGCTGGCGAACGACACCGATCCCGACAACGACCTGTTGACGGTGACCGGCGTGTCGCCGCCCGCGCAGGGCACTGCGGTGGTGAACGGCGGCACGACCGTCACCTACACCCCGGCCTCGGGTTACTCGGGCCCCGACTCGTTCACCTACACGATCAGCGACGGCAACGGGGGCACCGCGTCGGCGAGCGTGTCGATCACGGTGAACGACCCGCCGGTGGCCAACGCCCAGTCCGTGACGCTCAACCAGGACACCGCCAGCGCGGTCACCCTCACCGGCTCGGATCCCAACAACGACCCGCTGCACTTCAAGGTCACGTCGCTGCCGACCAGCGGGAAGCTCTACGACGGCACCGGCACTGGTGGCCACCTCATCGTGGCGGGCGAGCTGCCCTACGCGCTGACGGGCACGTTCAACAAGGCCACCTACCAGCCGAACGCGGGCTACTCGGGCCCCGACTCGTTCCAGTTCAAGGCCAACGACGGTCAGCTCGACTCCACCGCCGCCGCGACGGTGTCGATCACCGTCAACCGCGTGAACCATGCACCGGTGGCCAACAACGATTCGGCCAGCACCCCGTCGAACACGCCGGTCACGGTGAACGTGCTCGGCAACGACACCGACTCCGACAACGACACGCTGACGGTCACGGCGGTGTCGCTGCCGTCCCATGGGGTCGCGACGGTGAACCTGGACAACACCGTCACCTACGCTCCCGTGCTCGGCTACTCCGGGCTCGACTCGTTCACCTACGACGTGAGCGACGGCAACGGAGGTACGGCGACGGGCACCGTGTCCGTCACCGTGAACGATCCGCCGGTCGCGAACGCGCAGTCGGTGTCCCTCACCATGGACACCACGAGCACCGTCACCCTCACGGGGTCCGACCCCAACAACGACCCGCTGCGCTTCAAGGTCACGACGCTGCCGGCTCACGGCAAGCTGTACGACGGCACCGACACCGGGGGCCACCTCATCGTGGCGGGCGACCTTCCCTACGCGCTGACGGGCACGTTCGACACGGCGACCTACCAGCCCAACGCCGGCTACTCGGGCCCCGACTCGTTCCAGTTCAAGGCCAACGACGGTCACGTCGACTCCACGGCGGCGGCCACGGTGTCGATCACCGTCAACCGCGTCAACCACGCGCCGGTGGCCAACGACGACTCGGCCTCGACGCCGCAGAACACCGCAGTCACGGTGAGCGTGCTCGCCAACGACACCGATTCCGACAACGACCTGTTGACGGTGACCGGCGCGTCGACCCCTGCCCATGGCAGCACCGTTGTCAACGCCGGGGCCACCGTCACGTACACCCCCACCGCGGGGTACTCCGGGCCCGACTCGTTCACGTACGACATCAGCGACGGCAACGGTGGGACGGCGTCGGCCACCGTGTCCGTCCTCGTGAACGATCCGCCGGTTGCCAGCGCCCAGTTGGTCTCGCTCAACCAGGACGTCACGACCACCGTCACCCTCACCGGCTCCGATCCCGACAGCGACCCGCTGCGCTTCAAGGTCACCTCGCTGCCGGCGCACGGCAAGCTCTACGACGGCACGGGCACCGCCGGTCACCTGATCGTGGCGGGCGACCTGCCCTACGCGCTGACGGGCACGTTCGACAAGGCCACCTACCAGCCGAACGCCGGCTACTCCGGGCCCGACTCGTTCCAGTTCAAGGCCAACGACGGTCACGTCGACTCGACGTCGGCCGCGACCGTCTCGATCACTGTCAACCACGTCAACCGCGCGCCGGTGGCCAACGACGACTCGGCCGCGACGTCGCAGAGCACGCCGGTGACGGTGAGCGTGCTGGCGAACGACACCGACGCCGACAACGACACGCTCACGGTGACCGGCGCATCCACTCCTGCGCACGGCGGAGCCGTGGTCAACGGCGACAACACCGTCACCTACACCCCGACCGCGGGTTATTCCGGGCCCGACTCGTTCACCTACGACGTGAGTGACGGCAACGGCGGGACGGCGACGGCCACGGTCTCCATCACCGTGAACTTCGTGAACCATGCGCCGACAGCCGCCGCCCAGTCGGTGTCGCTCAACCAGGACACCACCAGCACCATCACGCTCACCGGCTCCGATCCCGACAGCGACCCGCTGCGCTTCAAGGTCACGTCGCTGCCCGCGAGCGGCAAGCTCTACGACGGCACCGGCACGGCCGGTCATCTCATCGTCGCGGGCGACCTGCCCTACGCGCTGACGGGCACGTTCGACAAGGCCACCTACCAGCCCAACGCCGGCTACTCCGGCCCCGACTCGTTCCAGTTCAAGGCCAACGACGGTCAGCTCGACTCCACCGCCGCCGCGACGGTGTCCATCACGGTGAGCCACGTCAACCACCCGCCGGTGGCAAACGACGACTCGGCCACGACGGCACAGAACACGCCGGTCACGGTGAGCGTGCGTGCCAACGACACCGATCCCGACAACGACCTGCTGACGGTGACCGGCGCCTCCACCCCGGCCCACGGCAGCACAGTGGTGAACGGCGGCGCGACCGTCACCTACACCCCGGCATCGAGCTACTCCGGGCCCGACTCGTTCACGTACACCATCAGCGACGGCAACGGCGGGACGGCGTCGGCCACCGTGTCCATCACGGTCACCGCGGCGACGAACCTCATCACGAACCCCGGATTCGAGACCGACACGTCCGGCTGGCAGGCCGGAGCGACGTTCAACACGCTGACACGCGTCGCCGGGGGCCATTCCGGAGGTTGGGCGGCGCAGCTCTCGAACTCAACGGCGGGCTCGCAGTGCACGCTCGACGACAAGCCCAACTCGGTGGCCATCACCCAGAGCGGCCCCTACACGGCGCGCATCTGGGTCCGCTCCGACACGCCCGGTCTGAGCTTCAAGCTGCGCATCCGGGAGTACAACGCCGGTGCTCAAGTGGGATCCGTGTCGACGACGGTCACCCCGACGACGACCTGGCAGCAGGTGACGGTGGTCTACACGCCGGTGGCTCCGGGCCAGTCGAACCTCGACTTCCAGGCCTACACGACGGCGTCCCCGGTCGGGGTCTGCTTCCAGGCCGACGACGCCACGCTCACACACTGATACGCGCCTCTCGATCCGAGGCGCTTGCCAGCTAATCGCCGTAGGTGGGTCATCCCTGCGCGCGTCGGCGTCTCGCGAGACGCGGCGCCGGCGCTCGCCCGCGAAAAAGGCAGCGACGTGATGACGCGCGGCGACATCACGGGGTTCACGCGTTCGCGGTGTACGTAGGGTGAAATCCCCATGACAAATACGTTCATTTCCGCTGTTGAGATGCCGCGCCAGCCAGATACCTTGCGTCCTACAGGCGGATGGACCCGTGGGTCGTTTTCACGGCCGCGGCGAGGCGGAAGAGGCAACATTGGAACTCGGGGACGCAATTCAACGGATTCTGCGGCGACACTGGACTTTCATCGTCCTTGCGCTCGTCGTGGGTTTGGCCATTCCGGTCGTAGCTCATGCCCGGGACGCGAAGCGCTATGTCGCGACTTCACGTCTGGTGATCGATGCCGCCGACCCGAAGAACGCGCAGGCGTCCACGGCCCTGGCAGATGGCGCACAAGGCATCGTGACGAGCCCGGGCCGTGTCGCATCTGCTCTTCGCAAGGCTCACGCGACACGAAACGTGACCGACTTCGCCGCGAACGACGTGGCGATCAAGGTCGTCGGCACGTCCGGTGTCGTCGACCTGTCGGTGACCGACACGAGCGCGACCGTCGCGACTGTCGTGGCGAACGACCTGGCGAGGCAGCTCGTCCAGGCGCGCCAGCAGGTTGCCGGCGGTGACGTTCCGCAGCTCGTCGAGAGCTTGAACGCCCAGATCTCAGCGGCTACACAGCGCATCGCCGAGCTCAACGCAGCGACCGGAGCCTCGGTCGCGAACGTCAACGCGCGTGCTGCCCAGGCAAGCGTGCTGAAGACCCAGCACGACGCGGCCGTCCGCGAGCGCAGCGACCTGGAGAAGCAGCGCCAGACGGTGCTCGCGCAGCTCGGCCGACCGCAGGCAAACAGCGACGTGCTCGCCCGCCAGGCGGCGACGCTCGACTCGCAGATCACGACCGTCAATCAGAGGATCGCCGACCTGGAAGCCGCGTCCGCCGCGGTGGCGGATCCGCAGAGCTCGCCCAGTGACGTGCTGCGGCTCCAGCACGACGAGGCCGTCCAGGAGCGGAGCGACCTTCAGTCCCAACGGCAGCGGCTGGTGGAGAGCGAGGCGCTGCAGCCCAAGGCCACGATCATCGATCCGGCGCGGCGGCCGTCGAGCCCTGCGTCCTCCGGTCTCCCTGCCGACCTGGTTCTCGGTGGCCTGCTCGGGTTGGCCCTCGGCATCGCCGCCGCGGCCGTGCTCGAGGTCCTGCGTCCGAGCGTCGTGGGTTCCGAAGCGCTGGCCCGCCAGCTGAACGTCCCGGTGCTCGGGAAGCTCTCGGGCCCCCCGACGGAGTCGACGCCGGTCGACGATGACCGTCTCGGCGGTTACGTCAGGCTCGCGGCGAACGGCGCAGGAGTCAGCGCTATCCGACTCGTGGGTGCCGGGCCCGCGATCGAACTCGACCGCATGGCCGACTGGCTCGGCGCCGCGGCCGGCCTGCCGCGCAACGACATGGCCCTGGCGGCCGCGCAGCTCCCGATCGACCGCGCCAACGGGTCCAGCTGGGGCATGCCGGTGATCGCCAGCACGAACGGCGCGGGCGCCTCGACCGGGCTCGTCCTCGTCGCTCCGTCGATGTTGAACCGGAGCGAGCTGGACCCGATCGCGCATCTGGTCGCGATGACGCACTGGCTGTTGCTCGGCGTCATCACGTACGAGCGCCCAATGCGCTTCTGGCGGCGGCGCAAGCAACCGGTTCGGACGACGCCCCCCACGGTGGTCACGGAAGTCACGCAGCGAGCCGCGATCCGGACGCCTTAGGCAACGGCCGTCGGCAACGGCCGGACAGAAACTCGTGTGGGGGGGAGAGTTGTATGCACGAATCGCTCTGGACCGCGGGCGAACGCGTCGACATCCGGTGCGCGCCGCAGTGGTTGACAGAAGTCTTGTACGAAGGCGCCGGTGGAGCCTTCGAGGATCCAGCCCCTGAGGCGTCAACGATGTCCGTCGAGGTGGAGGCGGCGCGTCACAGCTTCAGAGTCGGGGAATGGGAGCCCTTGATGAGAGGCGCATGGCGCCAGGGACGAGAGGTCCTCATCGAGAACGCCTGTTCATCGGGCCTCGACCTGCTCGTGCGCCCGAACCGAGGCTCGGTCGACTTCGTCGCCCGGTGGCGCCCACCTGTCAGGGTGCGCGCCGCGGCCGGGATGCGTTCGCGGTTCCATCTGCTGCTGCGGGCGGTCCTCCTGCAGTACCCCGCGATGTGGTGGGCGGGTACCCGCGGTCGCATTCCGCTTCACGCGTCGATGTTCACCGCCGACACGATGACGCCTTTGGTCGCGGGGCCGAGTGGGGTCGGCAAGTCCACGTTGCTCGCGACCGAGCTGGCTGCGGGCGGGCGGGCGACCTCCGACAACCTGTGTGTCACCGACGGCGTCGCGGGATGGGGCGTCGTGGAGCCCCTCCGCCTCGAAGGGAAGTCGGGCCGCCGCATGCCGCACGGCCGCCGGGAGCAACCGTTCATCGGTCGGGTGTCGGTCCTCACACCCGATCGGGTGGTGTTGCTGCGGCGAGGGACGGGCACCAGGCCCGAGGTCGGTCCCTGCGACCCCAGCGTCGCTGCTCGCGCCCTCATCGGGAGCACCTACATGGCCGGGGAGATGCGGCGGTACTGGCCCTTTGCCGCGACAGTCGCGGCAGGCACCGGCCTCGGTCCCGCGCATCCCCCTATTTGCGCGGTCTCCGAGACGCTGACGCGCCGCGTGCCTTGTGTGCAGGTCGTCCTCTCGACGGACCGCACCATGCGTCTCTCCTCGGTGCTCGACGCCGGCGGCGTCCGCAACGAGGCCGAGTCGACCGGCCGGACAGAGGCTCCCGTCGTCACGCCGCACGTTCCGGCTGAGGCCTTGGCGCGAGCCAGGATCAGCAGCGAGCCCGCGCGATGACGACCGCAGCCACGGCGGGACCGACCGCGAGCTCGCAGGCCGCTCGGGTCTTCGAGAGCGACGACTCGCCCGCAGACGAACGCCTGGTCTCCCTGCTGGAGGCGCGCGTGCGAGACGCCGATCTGGTGGCCCCTCCCGTCGTGCTGCCCGACTTCCTCCACAAGGAAGACATGGAGATGCCGTCGAGCATCACCGTGGCGACACGCGACACGATTCGCTCGACCTTCACCAGCAGCTCGGTGAACTGCGGCATGGCCCTGATCGCGCTCGACATCGATCGGCCCCGCGTCGAGGCCATCGGTGACTTCTACCGGCGGGTCCGTGAGCGGTACCCGTGGCCGCCGAAGAAAACGCTCGAGCTGTCCACCAACGACGTCCTCCGGTGCGCCAAGGAAGGGGCGGCCTTCGCGGTCGACCGGTTCGGGCTCGATGCACAGGAGCTCGAGCGGATCGAGGAGGGCGGCTGCCTCGACGTGGACCGGTACGGCGGTGCGGAACGCGTCGGCCGTGAGCTGCCGTGGATGACGCAACAGCTGGCGCGCATGCGGTTCGGCACCATCGGCCCGAGCAACCACTTCATCGAGCTGCAGCAGGTCGAGGAGGTCTTCGACGCTCCGGTCGCCGCCCGGCTGGGTCTGCACCTCGGGCAGCTCACGCTCCAGTACCACGGCGGCGGTGGAGTGCTGGCCGGCCAGGTGGGGCGCCTGTTCGGGCGTCGTCAGAAGATCGCCCGCAAGGTCCGCTGGCAGATGGCGGTGCAGAAGCCCTTGCACCACTTCGGGTCGGCGCGGTCGCTCGACGAGCTCAGGTTGCGGAAGGCGCTGTACTTCGCGTCCGGCGTGCCGATCCCGAGGAACGGGCCCGAAGGCGAACGGTTCATGCTGGCGAACGCGGCCGCGATGAACTACGGCATCGCCTTTCGGGCGGCGTCCTACGCAGGACTGATGGGCATGGCGAACGCGGCCTTCGCTCTCCTCACAACTCCATCTACGAGGAGGACGTCGATGGCGCGAGCGCGATCGTGCACCGTCACAACTCGTGTCGTGCGTACCCGGCGTCGAGGATGCCCGCGAACACAGTGTTCGGCGAGGTAGGTCAGGCCACGCTGCTGCCCGGCACCAGCCGCACGTCTTCCTACGTCTGTGTGGCCGACGAAGGTGCCTCGGAGAGCTTGTACTCCGCGTGTCACGGCGCTGGAAGCATCATCAATGACTTCGCCGAGAGTGGTAAGTCGCACCTCGACCCGATGGGTCGAACGACGGTTCGCTTCGCCTACTCCGACGAAGCACCGAACGAGGTGCCGCAACTCGACGACCGCGGTGTCGACGAGGCGCTCGCCATCTTGACGAACAACGGCCTGTCGCGTCCGGTGGCACGCCTGCGACCGTTGGCGGTGCTGCGATGAGGACGATGGCATTCCGAGATCAGGACGAGCGTGCCGCGCGGGGCCTCGCCGCGATCCCGCGCCGCGACCGCCTGCCGGTGGTCGTTGTCGCCCTGGGCGTCGCGCTCCTGCCCCTGCTGCGTCCGAAGGGGCCGGGGCACGTGAGCCCCGACGATCTCGTCATGGCCGCCGGCGTGCTGGCGACGCTTCTCTGGGCGAGCGCGACCCGAGCCAAGTTGCATCTGCCATACGTCATCCCGGTCGGGATCATGGTGGTGGCGGGATGCGTGTCCGCCCTGTTCGGCATCGCGCCGGGCACCGGCACCGTTGCCGTCCTGCAGGACGTGTTCCTGCTTTGCTGGTGTGCGGCGGTGATGAGCGCCTGTCGGAAGCCGGCGTCGCTCGGGGTCGTCCTGCGCACCTGGTCGTGGAGCGCCGTCGGATGGGCCGCGTTCCTGCTCGTCGCGGTGCTCACGCACCGCCACGGGCTCGCGGGAATCAGTCACGCCAACGGCGGGCGCGCCGCGCTGACGTTCGATCACCCGAACATGGCCGCGAACTACTTCTTCATCTCCCTCTTCGTCGTGGTCCTGTCCCGGTCGCCGCGCAACCGCTGGGCGAGGGTGGCCGCGTGCGTGCTGCTGCTCGGTGCTCTGGTCGTCACGGGCTCGAACGCCGCCCTGCTGGGGCTTCCGATCGCCGCCGGGGTCGCGGGGTACGTCGCGATCCGGCGGTACGCCGATTCGGTGACGGCACTGGCGGTGGTGATGGTCGTCGTGCTGGCGGGCGGTCTCGGCGTGATGTTCGTCCAGCAGCGGGTGGTCGAGAGCATCCACCGGAGCAACAACAAGCTCGTTCACTTCTCGGTCGCGCGCAGCTCGAAGAGCGCCTCAGCTCGGGAGCAGCTCTTCGCGCAGGAATACGACTTGTTCCGCACCGGCAACATCCTCGGCCGCGGGCCCGCGAGCACGAGGTTGACGCTCGGTACCTCCACGGCGGCGACGGTGAAGGAGGCGCACGACGACTACCTCGCCACCCTGGTCGAACGGGGCGCCCTGGGCGTCGTCGGTCTCATGCTGCTGATCGGGACGATCATCATCCGTGCCAGCAACATCGCTCCCCGACGATTGTCGCCTGAGTTCCGGCGGGTGGTCCCATCGACCGCGCCCCTCATCGGCGCGCTGGTCGGGATGGCCGTGTCCGCGTTCACACATGAGGTGCTTCACTACCGTCACTTCTGGGCGCTGCTCGGCATTCTCGCCGCGATCTATCTGTTCGGCAGAGAAGACGAGTCGGCCCCCTCAGCTCCGGTGTGGGCCAGGCGATGAATGCGCTCGTGACCGGCGCGGCGGGGTTCGTCGGTTCCCATCTCTGTGGGGAGCTGCTCGATCACGGCTACGCGGTTCGTGGCGTCGACTGCTTCACCGACTACTACCCGCGTGCGCGGAAGTGCCAGAACGTCGAGCCGCTGCTCGGACGGCGCGGTTTTCGGTTCACCGAATGCGACCTGCACGACGTCGAGCTCGGAGAGCTCCTCGACGACATCGACGTCGTCTTCCACCTGGCGGGCCAGCCCGGCGTGCGCCCGTCGTGGGGAAGGGACTTCGGGCACTACGTCCGGCAGAACATCTCCGTCACGCAGCGGCTGCTCGAGGCGGTCAAGCCGCGACCGATCCGCAAGCTCGTCTACGCGTCCAGCTCCTCTGTGTACGGAGACGCGGAATGCTTCCCGACGCCCGAGTCCGTCCGGCCTGCCCCCGTCTCCCCCTACGGTGTCACCAAGCTGGCAGCCGAGCACCTCTGCGAGCTCTACCGCGTGAACTTCGGCATTCCGACGGTGTCGCTACGCCTGTTCACGGTCTACGGGCCGCGGCAGCGTCCCGACATGGCCTTCTCCCGGCTCGTCGAAGCCGCGCTCCGGCAGCGGACCTTCGAGCTGTACGGCGACGGCAGTCAGACCCGGGACTTCACCTACGTGGCAGACGTCGTGAGCGCCATGCGTGATGCGGCTCTCAGCGACTGGTGTGGCGTCGCGAACATCGGCGGTGGCTCTCGTACGTCGATGAAACAGGTGATCGCGGCCGTGGAGGCCCTGTGCGGGCCGGTCGACATCACCGTCGGACGCACTCAGCAGGGCGACGTGCGACACACTGCGGCAGACACGCGTGTCGCCGCGACAAGCTTCGGCTACGCGCCCCGGACGTCGATCACCGACGGCATCCGGGCGATGGTCGCATGGGCGCGCGACGCGCCGCCGTGGGGCAACCAGCCGTCGGGCGAGCAGAAGGAGCAGCGGATCGGCGGCTCACCCGTCATTGCGAGCCACGCCCGTTCTGATGGCTCGTAGACCCGTGGCCGTGATGGAAGGGACGCCGCGTTCGTCCTCGCGGACGGTCGCGGCCAACTCGGTCTGGCAGCTCTTGACGTTCGCAGCTCGGGCGATCTCCGGGCTCGGCGTCGTCGTGATGGTGGCGAGGTCCGGCGGTCCTCGTTCCCTCGGCGTGTTCCAGTTCGCGATGACGTTCACGGCCATGCTGCCCTTCTATTACGGGATACCGAGCCTGCTGGCGCGCGAGGTGGCGCGCCGGCCGGGTGAGAGCAGAAAGTGGGTCGAGGTCGGGACCCTCATCGCACTGCTCGCCGGTGCGCTGTTCACGGCCCTGTTCGTCGTCGGCACACGCGTGGTGGGTGCTTCCTCCCAGACGGCGGTCGCACTCTCGATCGCATCGGTGGGGATGGCGTTCGACGGCGTGGCGAGAGTGCAGTTCGCGGCCTTCTGGGCGTGGGAGCGGTTCCGTCTCGAAACCATCGCGACTGCGCTTCAGGAGCTGGCGTTCCTGGTGGCCACCGCTCTCATTCTCGCGACCGGCGGCGGCGTGCGTGGAGCCCTCATCGCGTTCACCGTCTCTCGTGCGCTCGGTGCTCTCGCGGGCTGGGTGGTGGTCGGTCGACGTCTGGGCGCGATACCCATCCCTCGAGCGCACGTCTCCTTCCTGCGGGAAACCGCCCGCCGCTGCACACCGTTCGCCATAAGCGACACGCTCACGCTGACGTACATGCGCGCCGATTCGGTCATGCTCGGCATCTTTCAGGGCCCCGTGGCGGTCGGCCTGTATCAGGCCGGCACCAATCTCGTGCTCTACATGAACGTGCTCGCTCGCTGCATCAACTACGCGCTCTACCCGCGGATGAGCAAGGCGTGGCCCGGTCGTCGGGACGACTTCGGCAGGTTGCGTGACGCGTCCTTCCGAATCATCGGCCTCATCTCGATGCCGATCACGGTCGCGAGCCTGCTGCTTGCTCCGCAGATCTTTCGCTTCCTGTACGGCCAGAAGTTCGACCGCGCCGTGCTGACCTACCAGCTCCTCGTGCTCGTGATCCCGGTCCGGATGCTGAGCCACACGTTCAGCCTTGCGCTCGCCGCGATGGACCGTCAGACCCGCCGCACGGTGGCCGTCACCACCGCCGCCGCGACCAACGTCGCCCTCAACCTCTATTTCATCCCGCGTTGGTCGTATCTGGGAGCGGCGATCACCACGATCATCTGCGAGACGGGTCTCCTGGCGGTCTACGCCTACATCCTGCGGCGATCCGTCGGCAGTTCCGCGCTGGGTGAGGCGATCGCGGTGCCGGCGCTCGCGACGCTCCCGATGGGAGTCGCCATCCTCCTGACCATCCACCAGCAGCTCTTCGTCTCGATGACCGCCGGCATGATCGCCTTCGGCCTCGCCACGATCGCGGCGACGCGAGTCGCTCCGGAGGAACGTCGCGCACCGAAGGCGATGTGGATGGGCCTCGTCAAGGGCATGACATGACGTCCGACGCCCGCCTCATGAACTGGCGCTTCGTCGTGCCGCCCGCCCAATCGCGCCTGCTCCTCCTGTCCGTGGACCACGAGTCCGTGCCGGATGCAGTCGTACCCACGCGAACCGCGACGGACCTGGCGTTCGCGCTGCAGGAAGGCCCGTACACCGGCATCGTCGTCGGGGACCTCGCGGCCTGGCAGGCCATCCACGCCGACGGCGACCCGAGCTCAGAGCTGCTCCCGTTACTGGTCGCGTCCTTGACCCGCGATGGCTGGCTCTACGCGGCCTTCCCCAACCGGTGGGCGCCCGGCGCCCTGCGGCGACGGACTCGGCTCACCTCGCGCGCTCTCACCCAGGGCCTGCGCGCGGCCGGGTTCACCGGGATACACACGTACTTCGCGCTGCCGAGCCAGCGATGCCCTGCGTACCTCGTGTCCGCCGACCGCCGCGCCGAGTTCGACTACTTCCTCACGCGCCTCTTCTTTCCCTATGTCGGCAGCTCGAGCCCTCGTACCGCGCGACTTCGACAGCGAGTCCTCGACTGGGGACGCTGGATCGCGCTTCGGGTGCCACACCGGCTGCGCGTCGCGCTCAGCCCGGGGATGGCGATCGTGGCGACGAGGTCGGCATGATCGACGCCCTCCTCGCCTGGCTGAACGACGGGTGCACGGAGCCGGGAAACGAACGACCTCGGCTCACGGGCGGCATCGTCGCCGGCCTCTACCGCAACTCGAGCAAGGTGACGTTGATCCTGTTCGACGCGCGCGGAGAGCTCGGAGCGGTGGTGAAGGCGACCCGTCGACCGAGCGCGGAGGCTTCGCTCATGGCGGAGTACGCCGCCCTCAAGGAGCTGACGCACATGGCTCCGGAGGCAATGCGCGGTGCGCCCCGGCCCATCGCGCTGGAGCGCGTCGACGGTCACCTCGTGCTGGTCGAGTCCCCGGTCGTGGGCGAGCCCATGACGGCTCGCTACTACTCCCCGGGCCACACGAGCGACCCGGGTCGGGTCGCCCTCGACTTTCGGGCGGCCGCGTCCTGGCTGGAGCGGTTCCAGCAGACGACGGCAACCGGCGAGGTGCTCGTCGACAGCGTGTCGATCGATGCGTGCGTCGACGGTGTCCGGACCCGATACCAGCGCGAGATCGGCTGGAACCGCGTCGAGGAGGAGCTCTTCGACAGCCTCACGCGTCGAGGGCTCGACTTCGAAGGGACGCGGCTGCCGCTCGTCGGTGTGCACGGCGACTTCTGGATGGGGAACCTCCTCATGGGCGAGGAGGGGATCGAGGGCGTCGTCGATTGGGAGCTGGCCGGGCTGAACGGCCTGCCCTTCCAGGACATCTTCAAGTTCCCGACGTCGTACGGCTTCTACCTGGACCGTGCGTATCCGGGCAACGACGGAGTGGTCCCGGGGCACGTGGGCTGGGGCCGCGGTCACGAGCGATGGGCGCAGTACGGCGACTGGTCGAACCTCGTCGGGTTCAGGTACTCATACTTTGAAGCGGGCTGGTTCCCCGACCTGGTGCGCCAGTTCATCGAACTGCAGTTGAAGCGGGCGGGAGTGCCGGTCGGGCTCGTCGCGGTCTTCTTCCCGTTGTTCCTCGCCGAGCAGGCCATGACGCTCGACGACCCCGAGTTCCGCAATGGCTACCGCGCCGCGCTCAGGGCCTTCTGGCGGGAGCGGGAATCGACGTGGCTGTGGAACGAAGACAAGGCCGGACTCAACGCAAAGACCCCGGGCGGAAAGGACTCGTAGTGGAGAGCAGAAGCATCGGACCTGGCGCCATGCGGCGCCTCCTCGACCTCGTCGTTGCGAGCGTCGCCCTTCTCGTGCTCGCGGTGCCGATGTTGCTCGTCGCGCTCGCAGTCCGGCTGACCAGCCGCGGTCCCGCCCTGTACCGCCAGTCCCGAATCGGCCAAGGCGGCGAGCTGTTCTCGATTTACAAGTTCCGGACCATGGTCGCCGGCGCCGCGGGCTCGACGCTGACTGTCCCCGGAGACCGCAGGGTGACACCGTTGGGCCGATTTCTGCGCGCGACATGCGTCGATGAGCTGCCGCAGCTGATCAACGTCCTCTTCGGGGAGATGACGCTCGTCGGACCCCGTCCGCAGACGCCCGCGCTCGCTGACCGGTACCCGGCGACCCTCGGTACGGTGTTCCGGTACCGCCCCGGGCTGACGGGCCCGGGCGTGCTGCTCCTGAACGACGAGGACGTGCTCTGGGGGGAGCGGGACGATGTCGACGAGTACTACCTCCGCGAGGTCGCGCCGGCAAGGGTGGCGGTCGACCTCGACTACCTGGAGGATCCTGCGCTCGGACGAACGATCGCCATCCTCCTCGAGACTGCCCGTCGCGTCCCCGCCCGCGTCTTCCTCCGCCGGCCGCCGCTCGTGCCGCCCTCGTGTCAGGTCGATGCGGATTGGGAGACGATGGATTCGTCCGCGTCGTCGCCGCGGGTCGGCGTGACCGACGGGTTCACGGACGACTTCCCCCTCGCCGCCGCGGGCGGTGACTGACTTGACCGACGTTCCCTGTGTCCGGGAGGGCCTGCCCAACTTCGTCGTCGTGGGCGCGATGAAGGCGGGGACGACGAGCCTCTATCACTACCTGCGCCCCCATCCGCAGGTGTTCATGCCGAAGATCAAGGAGCTCGACTTCTTCACGGAGGGGATGAATTGGGAGCGGGGGCTCGACTGGTATCGCCACCAGTTCGCGGCCGCCCCCCGCGAAGCGACTGCACTGGGCGAGGCCTCCACCGTCTACACGAAGTTCCCGCGCTATCAGGGCGTCGCGGAGCGGATGGCGAAAGTGGTCCCCCATGCGCGCCTGATCTACGTGGTGCGGCATCCCATCGATCGGATCCGGTCGCACTACGAGCACCGCGTGGCGTCCGGCGCGGAGACGGCTGCGATGGAGGACGCCGTCTTCGACAATCCGATCTACATCGATTACAGCCGCTACGCGCTCCAGGTCGAGCAGTACCTCGAGCACTTTCCCCGTGAGCAGCTCCTCATCATCAGCTCCGAGGAGCTGCGCCACGACCGAGAATCGACCATGCGACGCGTCTATGGCTTTCTCGCGGTCGATGCCGAGTACGTCGCGCCCACCCTGGGCCAGGAGTTCTACCGGACGGGGCAACGGCGAACGTACCCTCCCGTCGTCTGGTCGATCCGCCGAGCGCTCAAGCGCCGCTTTCCTCAGACCAAACGCGCCAAGGAGCTGGTGGACTCGCTCGCGTCGAGGCGCAAGCGTGTGCCCGTTCGCTCAGCCGCGATGATCGACGAGGGTGCGCTGTCGTCGCCGTCCACCGGTGGCAGCCACGATCTGTCCGACGAGGCCAGGTCGAGGCTCGACGACGCGCTCCGCGACGACGTCGCTCGTCTGCGCAACTACATGAGCGACACGTTCGACGGATGGGGCATCGCCTGACGCGTTCGCCCGGCCAGCGGCGGAGACAGGGCCGGCGGCTCGATCAGCCTCGTGCGTCGCGGACGGCACGTGACTCGGGCTCGTCAGCCGGCAGCGGGAGCACGCGCAGGTTCCGCGAGGACTGGCCGAGACCGGTCTGGCGCATGCGGGAGTCCATCAGCCCGTCCTGGTAGGCGATCGCGATCGCCTGCGCCCGGCTGCGGGCGCCCAGCTTCCCGAGGATGTGCTCGATGTGCGTCCCGACCGTCTTGGGGCTGATCAGGAGAGCGTCGGAGATGTCCCGCTGCTCGAGGCCGTCCGCGAGCAGGCAGAGGATCTCGCGTTCCCGGGGCGTCAGCGTCGCCATGATCGGTGACTCGCTGGGAAGGGATCGCTCGATCAGCTTCCTGGTGCGAATGAGGAGCTCGTCCAGGTCGAACGGCTTGGCGAGATAGTCGTCGGCCCCGATCAGGAGCCCGGCCACCCGGTCCAGCGGGTCGGTCCGTCGAGCCGACATCAGGATGACGGGAACCCGCTTCGCGGTGCTCTGCTTGATCTCGTGGCACACCTCGTAACCCGAGATGTCGTCGAGGCACACCTCGAGGAGGGCCAGCAGCGGCGACTCCTGAGCGACCGCTCGCAGCGCCTCGACGCCCGTTTCCGCCTCCCGCGTCCGTATGCCGACGCGGGCAAAGATCGTGCAGATCGCCCGACGCAGCCCCGCGTCCGAGTCGACGACCAACACCGTCCCCGCCGTCTTCGTCTGCTTCATGTCCCCCCCGGGCGCGGTCTTCCACCACAGAGAAGCTGTCAGCGGGAATGCGGAAACCGGCGCTTGCGCTGCCGGCTGCCCTACGTCGTCGATGCGCCTGGGCCGCTTGCGCGACCAATCACATCCTTGACGGACTCCCCCCCGACGCCACCCCTTCCGCTGCGGCGATGCCCAGGCGAAATGTAGATCGATCGACTCCACTGTGTCAATGCTTCAGCACTCAGTGAATACGGGCCGCGTCGCCGTCCGGGCCTCAGCCCGTTGGGGTCCAGGAGGGCCGTGCACGAGGTGAAGGAGGCGCATCAGGAATTGCTTGCGCTGGCTTCGGTGGGCCGATGCCATCGAACACACGTTCGCCTCCCCGTGAGCAGTCGGTTGGGCGTGGAGTCCGTCAATGCGTCTGCAGGAGATGGAAGCGGCGTTGCGTGACTTCGTGGCCGGCCTCGACCCCGAGGCGCTGTAGGTCGACGCGGCTGTCGCATTCGTCGACGCGTTCGTGTCCATGGAGAAGCTGGTGGCTGCGGGCAAGGCGCTGGCCGCCCGAAGGGTGGCCGAGTCCGACCACTGGCGAGGTGCGGGTGAGCGATCCGCCGCGCACTGGCTGGCCCGGCGCAGCGGCACCTCCACCGGCAGCGCGATGGCGACGCTCGAGACCGCGGCCCGCCTGCCCGAGCTGCCCGCGGTGGACCGCGCGGTGCGCGCCGGTGAGCTGTCCGCGGCGCAGGCGAACGAGATCGCGTCGGCTGCCGGCGCCGACCCAGGCGCTCAGGCGGAGCTGGTGCGGGTCGCGCGTCGCGATGGGTTCACGGGCCTGCGCGACAAGTGCCGGCAGGTGCGGGCGGCCGCGCCCGACGAGATGGCGCGTCACCGCGCCATTCATGCCTCGCGGTCGCTCCGACATTGGAGCGACCCCGATGGTGCCGGGCGCCTCGAGGGGCGCTTCACCCCCGACGTGCTGGCCGAGCTGTTGGTGGCGCTCGAGCCCTTCGAGGCCGAGGCGTTCCGTGAGGCCCGCGCCGAGGGCCGGCGTGAGACGTTCGACGCTTATCGCGCCGACGCCCTGCTGGCGCTGGCGCGAGCCAGGCGCGACGGCACCGGCCGTTCGTCCGTGCGAGGCAAGGCAGAAGCGGGTGAGCGCTGTGAGGTGGCGGGCGGGGGTCCGGTCCCGGTGCACATCGTGCGCTCGATGATGGACGACGCCTTCGTCACCGCGGTGGTGAGCGACGGGGTCGACGTCTCCACCGTCGCCCACTTGGGGCGAAGGCCCACCGCGCACCAGCGCAGCGCGCTCGAGGTGCGCGACCCCGAGTGCGTGGTGCCGAGCTGTCACGTGCGGGTGGGGCTCGAGATCGACCACGTCGAGCCGTGGAGCGCGACGCGCGTCACCAAGCTCGACGCGCTGGCCCGGCTGTGTCGGTTCCACCACGCGTTGAAGACGCACGAGGGCTACCGATTGGAGGGCGGGCCCGGGCACTGGCGCTGGCTGAAGCCCGACGGCACCGACGTTGACCCGCGACCACCGCCACCGACGCGATCAGCTGACGACGACACGGGCACGATCGCGGAACGACAGGCGCGGATCTGCGACGCCGCCATCGCAGCCTCGAAAGGCTCGGGTGGTGATGCGGGCGACGTTGAATCGTTCGAGCGCGACCCGTCTGGTCCACTCAGGGACCGTGACTCACGACGAAGCTCGCAGTCTCTCGGTCATCCCCGGGTGATTCGCCGCGCCGATTTCTGCACCGGTAGCTCATGGCTTCGACGAGAGTGGTCGATGCAACCCTTCCGGAACTTCGCGGAAGCGCCCGACGGACGCTCGTCAGAGAGGCCACACGGACTGCCATGTCGAAGATCGCATCGCGCCTGCCGGCGATCCCCTTTCACACATCACCTGCGCGGTGGGCCGACGCGCTCGCGAACCGGCGGCGCTTCGCGCTCGTTGCCCTCGGCGTTCTCGCGGCGCTGATCGGCGTCCAGCTCGCGCTCTCGCCGTGGACGCGCTCGGCGACGACGCGCACCCTCATTCCCCAGGCCGACGCGTTCGTGACCGCGGAAGCGCCGCTGGCGAACTTCGGCGCGCGGCCGCGACTGCGCACCGACGGCTATCCGTTCGAGACCCGCAGTTACATACGCTTCGACGTCTCGACGCTCGCGGGGACCGTCCGGTCGGCCAAGCTTCGTCTCTTCGCCAACCGCACGAATGACACCGGCATTGCCGTGCGCGCAGTCGACGACAACCGCTGGACCGAGAGCGGCATCTCCTACAGCAACGCCCCCGCGATGACACGCTTCGTCCGCCATTCGGCACCGACCACTGACAACCAGTGGGTCGAGATCGATGTGACGGAGGCGCTGCGCAATCAGCCCCGCCGGATCGGTGAGTTGACGCTCGGGCTCACCCGTTCCCCGTACACGCTCCTCGGCCAACACGACTTCAAGCACGCGCATCACGCGCAGGCCAACTTCGCCAGTCGGGAGAACGCCACGGACGCGCCTCAGCTGGTAGTCGTGACCGATGACGGGCCGGCGGTCGTCACCACGACGCCCCCGTCGAGCACGCCCACGACGGCGCCGAACCTGACGTCGACCACCACACCGGCGGTGACCGTCCCACTTTCCGTTCCGCCGCCTCCCGCGCCGGGCCCCGGCTCGAGCTGTAGCGGACCCGTGCTGCACGTGACCGGTCGGACCACTCAGGCCTATGAGCAGGGATCGCCCCCCGCGGGTGTCACCTTCGACCTGTCGGGCTGGTACTCCGATTCCGTGGGCCAGGGCACCAACCACGCCTTCATGGCGGGTGACCAAACCGCTCCGACGGGTGTCTGCGTCCTCGGTGGCGTCGTCAACGGCCACATCCCCCTGAGCTCCGACTGGACGGCGACCCACAGCTACGGCGGTTTCGGCTACCGGACGACGTCGAGCGGTCTCGCGATGATCGACGGGGCACGGGTGCACAACGTCGAGGACGGTTGGAAGCCACGGGAGGGCGCAGCCACGCGGGACGTCAGCGCCAACTACCCGAATGTCGGCACCATGTCGATGCGCGACGTGTACATGACCGGGATTCGTGATGACGCCATCGAAGACGACGAGTTCATGCCGGGTGACATCCAGGACAGCCTGTTCGACGGCGTCTGGTGCTTCTTGTCCGAGCAGAACCAGACGGGCGGGAGCCCCGTGACGATCGGGGCCGGCGAGGACCGGAACATCCGCATCACCCGTGACTACGTCCGGCTCTCCGTCACCAACGGAGGCGAGACCGGCGCGGGGCATTGGTTCAAGTGGCAGGGGCGGGGCAGCGAGAACCACACACTGGTGATCACCGACTCCGTCTTCGCAGTCGACAGCCAGCCCCGGCTCGGTTGGAGCAGCCTCAGCATCCCGGCGGGCACGGTCTGGCGGGGAAGCAACTTCATCCTCTGGCTCGGCGCGCCCGGTGGCTACGGCGGTCCGAGGCCGCCGGGAGTCGGCTTCCTCGAGGGTCAGGCGGCCAAGGACAAGTGGAACCAGGTGCGCAACGGCTGGCTGAGCGCCCACGGGTACGCACCCCGGCCGGCCGATGACTTCGATTCCATGGACGACCCCGTCGTCGCACCCGCGGTGCGGTGAGGACGGGGCACCTCGGATCCGTCGAGGTCAGGTCGCGCGACCGGCGCCGCCCCCGTGGCGAGGCCGCCGACGGCCGACCGGCCGCGCCCGAAGCACGCGGTCGGGTTGGGCTGGCTGCGGCTCCATGGCCACGCTCGCCAGGTCGAGGGTGGCGCCCGTGCGGGACAGCTCTTCACCGGCGAGATCGCCACTGGCCGGCGCCGGCAGCCCGAGCAGCCGGCTGTAGGTGTCGTCCAGCACCGCGCACATGTGTTCGGGCTTGAACACCTCGACCGCCGCGGCGCGGCCCTGCCGGCCCATGCGCTTGGCTTCGACCGGGTGATCCAGCAGCCACAGCACGCACCGCGCCACGGCTTCGGGATCGCCCGGCTCCGCGAGGAGACCGGTTTCCCCCGGGCGCACCAGATCGGGCACACCGTTCACCGCGGACGCCACCACCGGGCGGGCCGAGGCGAGCGCCTCGGTGAGGGCGCGTCCCAGACCCTCGTAGAGCGACGGCATCACGAACACGTCGCATGCGCAGGTGATCCGCGGCGCGTCGTCGCGAAAGCCGGTCAGGATCAGGTCGATGCCGGCCCGCTCTGCCGCGGCCCGGACCTCACCCGTCATGGGCCCGTCGCCGACCATGATGAATCGCGCGTCCGGCCGACGCTCCGCGACGAGCGCCGCCATGCGCACGAAGTCGAGCGGAGCCTTCTGGTACATGATGCGGCCGACGGTGCCGATCAACGGGGCGGTGGGCGGGATCGCGAACTCCCGACGCAATGATCCGTCCGGCTCGAATGGGAGGTCGGAGAGCTCCACTGCAGACGGTGCAACGGACACCCGCCCCGGACGGGCCAGACGATATTCGACCGCCTGCCGTGCCACTCGCGGCGCCACCGCAAGGAACTCATCGGTGAAGGGTCGCATCAGGCGCTCGAGAAGCATGTATGTCCGCCGAACTCGGGCGTCCATGAAGTCATGGAAGCTGAAGGCGTGGAAGGTGTGGACGACGACCGGTGTACCGCACAGACGGGCCGCCACCCGACCGAGAAAACCGGCCTTCGTCGTGTGCGTATGAACGATGCTGAAGCGCTCTCGACGGATCAATCGGATGAGCTGAAAGAGAACGGAAAGGTCCTTCAGCG
Organism: Actinomycetota bacterium; assembly: GCA_005888325.1. NCBI lineage: Bacteria > Bacillati > Actinomycetota > Actinomycetota bacterium. The sequence continues at coordinate 43,702 of VAWU01000031.1, read as the reverse complement.
GCGCGATCTCACGGACAAAGCCGACCAGCCGCCGGGTCTTGACGCCCGCAGCCTCGGCACGATCCCAGAACTCGCCGCCGGGCGAAGACGCGATGAAGACCTCGTAGCGATCGACGTCCATGCCCATCGCCGATAGCAGGGTGTTTCCACCGGCACCGGTCGTGAAGTTCGTGATGACGTGGAGGACCTTGATTCGGTCCGGGACCGGCTGCGGGGGAAGCGCGATGGACGAGACGACGCGGGGCATTCGAGGAAGCCACGCCGCCGTCACAGGGTGCCTTCCTGCTTGCGACACACCGGAAATGTTGCGTGACGTTCAACACCTCGCGGCACGCGTTCTTTGAGCTCCAACAAGCGCACCCTCTGTGGTGACCAGACCCGTAAAGGTCGAAAAGGCATGGTCGGTTCGACGGCGACCGTACAGGTGCATTCGTTACACGAACAGCGGAGTAGACCCGAGACGTCATAGGGGATTTACCCGAGAGCCGGGGGCTCGCCTTCGCGGCGGCGGTGCGGGTCGGATGGTGCTGCCGGTGGAGAGAAGCCCACCTACAGCGGTTGGCTGCCCCCGGGAAACGGACCGCCCAACCCGTCGCCGTCGACCGGGCTCTGGCGAATCCGTCTCGTGGAGCTCGCGATGGCGTCGGCCCGCGCGCGCGCTCCGCTCCGGTGCGGCTTCGGTGCGGTCGCGTCGTCGAGGACGTCGGCGTCGAGCGAATACCGTTTCACCGCCTCGATGCCCTTCATGGCCGACGCCCTGGAGCTGTAGGGCTCGCTCGTCGCGATGATCTTCCCGTTCGTCCCGACCAGGTTGAACCGGAACTTCCCCGTGCTGGCCTTGCGGACCACGAACTTCGCCTTGGCCATCGTGGCGTCTCCTCTCGCCGTGGCTCTCTCGACCCTTCACCGTAGGCCCCTGGAGGCCGGCCGTTCCCGCCGGGGCGAGGTCAGTCGACGAGGGCCTGGTAGACGAGCTGCTTCAGCTGCGATCGGATCGGATGGGTGCTCGACGGGAGGAGCTGGGTGAAGAACAGCATGGTGAGCTCCTCGGCGGGGTCGACCAGCGACGCGGTGCTGGCGGCGCCGCCCCATCCGAACTCACCGACCGTCGAGAGCACCCGGTTGGCGACGTTGTCCTCGACGACCGAGAACCCGAGCCCGAAGCCGACACCCTCGAACGTCGTCTCCGCGAACAGCGGGCGCCCGAACGCCTCGAGGTCGACGCCGCCCGGCAGGTGGTTGCGGGTCATGTAGCGCACGGTGCGTGTGCCGAGCAGGCGGGCGCCGTCGAGCTCACCGCCGCGGAGCAGCATCTGGGTGAAGCGGTGGTAGTCGGCCGCGGTCGAGACCAGGCCGCCACCCCCCGACAGCAGCGCGGGCCGCGTCTTCGCCGTGTCTCCCATGGCGTCCATGCGCACCGGATCGGCGCGGCCCGGGAAGGCCACGTAGAGCGCCGCCAGCCGGTCGTGGTCGGCCTCGGGCGCCCAGAACGCGGTGTCGGTCATGCCGAGCGGCCGGAAGATGCGCTCCGCGAAGAACCGGTCGAGCGTCTGACCGGACGCGATCTCGACCACCCGGCCGAGCACGTCGGTCGACACCCCGTAGTTCCACTCGGTCCCGGGCTGGAACAGGAGGGGCAGCGCGGCCCATGCGTCACAGCACGCCGTCAGTTCGGCGCCGGGCGGGCTGCCCCACTCGAAGCCTGCGGCCCGGTACATCGCATCGACGGGGTGCGCGTGATGGAAGCCGTACGTGAGCCCCGACGTGTGGGTGAGCAGGTGCCAGATGCGCACCGGCTCGCGCGCCGGCTCCGTCACCGGGTTGAGCGCAGACCCGGCGCGGTACACGCGAACGTCCTCGAACGCGGGCACGAATCGACTGACGGGGTCTTTCAGCTCGAAGCGCCCTTCCTCGTAGAGCATCATCGCCGCGACCGACGCGATCGGCTTCGTCATCGAGTAGATGCGAAAGAGCGTGTCGACCTCGACGGGCAGCGCGGCTTCGACGTCGCGCTGACCGTACGTGCTCAGGTGCACGATCCGGCCTCGGCGGGACACGAGTATCAGCCACCCCGGCAGGCGCCCGTCGTCGACGTAGCGTGCGAAGTGGCTGTCGAGTCGTGCGAGCCTTCTCCCGTCGAACCCGGCGTCGTCTGGCTCGATCTCGACCTGAAGCTCTCCCACCGCAGATCTCCTCCGACGAGGTGCGTGCGGAGGCTAGCGGTGATCCCTTGACGCCGCCGGGGCCCACGCGGGACCATCGCCGTCCACCTCTGGAGGTCCGATGCGACGCCTGCTCGTCCTCGTCACTGTCTCGCTCGCGCTCGCCACCACTGGCTGCTATCTGATCACGCCGCCCGGTCCCGCTCCGCTGCGCTACCGCGACGCGGTCTTCAGCACCGTCAACACCACGAGCAACGTGACGTACGGCAGCGCCGTCGACCAGACGGGTCAGACCGTCACGCTCAAGCTCGACGTGTACAGCCCGGCCGGCGACCCCGTGACGAGCCGTCCCGCGATCGTCTGGGTGCACGGTGGCTCCTTCAGCGGTGGCGACAAGACCTCGCCGGAGCTCGTCGACGAGGCGAACACGTTCGCCAAGAAGGGCTATGTCAACGTGTCCATCAACTACCGGCTCGTCGCGGGCGGATGTTCGGCCAGCAGCCCCACCGGCGCTTGCGTGCAGGCCATCATCGACGCGATGCACGACGCGCAGGCGGCAGTGCGCTTCTTGCGCGCGAATGCCGCGACCTACGGCGTGGACGGCAGCCGGATCGCGATCGGTGGCACCTCGGCCGGCGCGATCACCGCGCTGAACGTCGGCTTCAACCCCGACGATGTCGGCAACAGCGGGAACCCGGGCGAATCCTCGGCGGTCAGAGGCGCCGTCTCGCTGTCGGGGGCAAAGATCCTCGGGAGTGCAGGCGCGGGTGACTCTTCGAGCCTGCTGTTCCACGGCACCGCCGATCCGCTCGTGCCGTACCAGTGGGCCGTCAACACGGTCAACGAGGCGCGCGGCGCCGGGCTCACCTCCTACCTCACGACCTGGGAGGGCGCGGGACACGTGCCCTACACGCAGCACCGCACCGAGATCCTCGACCAGACCAGGAACTTCCTGTACTTCGAGCTCGACCTCGCCAACGCGCCTCAGACCCTGCCCCCGCCGGCCGCGCAGCTCGCGGCCTGAAGCGACCCGCTAGGACTCCGCGTCGATCCTGGCTGCTGCTTCGCGGTACTCCGCGGTGAGTGGGCGGCTGAGCTCGAACCGGTTGCCGTCCGGGTCGCAGAACCAGAAGAACTCGTTGTTCGCGCTGCGCCGGAGCTCCCCGACCTCGACGCCGCGGGATTCGAGGGCCCGGCGCGGCGCCTCGAGGTCGCCGTTCACCACCGCGGCGACGTAGGTGTTGTGGTCGGCATCCGCTCGGGGCCGTCGCGATCCCGGCGGGAGCTGCCACAGGGAGATGACGCTTCCCGCGATCGCGAAGGCGGCGATGGGATGGTCGCGACCGTCCGATCCGACGTGCAACGGGTCGAGATCGAGCTTGTCGCGGTACCACTCGACCGAAGCGGCGACGTCGTGCACGCGAATGACGGTCGCCATCATCTCGGCTTGCTCGAACACCCTGGCTCTCATGAGGGTCTCCCGTTCACCTCGAGTACGCCACATCTTGCCCTCCGAGCGCTCGGACGTCATCACCGGTCAGGCCGTGAGCACGACCTGACGCAGGACCCACCGGACCGAGCCGGCACCGGGGTGTGACCGGAGTGTCGCGAGGCCCTCCGCGATCCGATCGAGCTCATCCGGACCGGCCAGCCCGCGCTCTCGCGCGTCCTCCCTCCAGGTCTCCAGGTTCATCGCGTACATCCGAGCGGCAACGGCCGTGTCGACGTGCACGTCGACACACCGCCCACCCCGCGGGGCCAGCAACGGGCCCGCGTACATCGAGCCACCCTCGGCCGCGACGAGGCGCGCGACGAGCGATTCATACTCGCGGAGCACCCCGTCCGGCGCCTCGATCGCCTCAACCTCTTCGAGCACGAGCACACCACCGGCGCGGAGCTGGGTCATCCAGCTCTCGACCCGCGCCAGAGGGTCGCGCAGATGCGCGAGCAGCAGCCTCGCGTAGAGCGCGTCGACCGGCGCTTCGGGGAGGGGCATTGCCGTGACGTCGTGGACGCCGAACGCCACGCCGGGCTCATTCGTGAGCTCGCGGGCGAGATCCAGGAAGCGCGCCGAGCTGTCGAGGCCGAGCACTCGGTGCGGGCGGCTCACCTGGGCGATGAGTCGAGTGGTGTAGCCCGGGCCGCAGCCGAGGTCGAGGGCGATGCGCATGCCGGCGGGCATCGACGACGCGATCAGCCGGCGCGAGGTGGCCTCGAACACCTCTGCGACGGTCGCCAGGCGGCACGCGGCAAGCTCGCTGTCACCGAAGGTGTACCGACCGGTCTCGACCACGATCAGGCCGCGGACGAGCGTGCGTCGCGCCCGAAGTCGGGGGAAGGCAACCGGTGCAAGTCCTCATGTTCCATGGTGGGTGCGCCCGCGTCCAGCAGGCGCCGGCGACGCCGGCCTCAGGGCGCGGCGGCCAGTCTCACTGCATGTGCGTTGGCGCCGTCCGCGTAGGCCGAGTCCATCGCGTTCGGCCGCTCCACCTTCAACAACGCGATCGTCCCGCCGTCGTCGTGGCGGACCACGCACGCGAGGCCCTCGGGCGTTCCCATCGGCCCGACGTCGCGCGACCATCCGGCTTCCTCGAGCGTCTCCAACGAGCTGTCGAGGTCGTCGACCGCGTAGATCGGAAGGATGGATCCCGGCGGACGGTGGTCGGCGAGGAGCACGACGGGAGCCGAGCCGACGTCGATGGCGGCGACGTCGGCTCCGAAGTGGCGGAACCGCCAGCGGGCCTTCGCGCCCGGCACCCTCAGCCAGGCGGCGACGGCCCGCCCGACGTCGGGTGATCCGACATAGAGGTATCGGAGCTCCACGGGCGCGAGGGTCGCGTCAGCCCGGATCGAGCTCGTGGCCCGCGGGCCGAAGCCCGCGGTAGGCGTCGACCGCGCGCATCTCGCCCGTCACCACGCGGTTGATGACATGACAGATCGGCATCTCGACGTCGTGCCGCTCGGCCAGCTGCATGACCGTCACCGCGGTCTTCACACCCTCCGCGACCATGTTCATCTCGGCGAGGATCTCGCCGAGCGGTCGACCGAGGCCCAGCTGCTCACCGACGTAGCGGTTTCGGCTCTGGGGGCTGACGCACGTCGCGATGAGGTCGCCCATGCCCGCGAGACCGGCGAACGTGGGTGCCTCGCCTCCCATGGCCACACCGAGACGCGTCAGCTCGGCGACGCCGCGCGAGATCACCGCGGCGCGCGTGTTGTCGCCGACGCTCACGCCCTGGGCGATGCCCGCCGCGATCGCGATCACGTTCTTGAGCGCGCCGGCCACCTCGCAGCCGATCACGTCGTGGTTCATGTAGATGCGGAACACCCCGCGGCGCAACACCGCCTGGAGGGCCGCCGCCACCGACAGGTCCTCGGTGGCGATGACGCTGGCGGCGGCCTGGCCGGCCATGATCTCCTTCGCCAGGTTGGGCCCGGTCAGCGCGGCCGCCGGGTGACCCGGGAGCAGGTCCTTGATGACCTCGGTCATACGCAGCAGGGTTCCCGCCTCGAAGCCCTTGGTCAGGCTCACGATCGGGATCCACGGACGGACGTGAGGAACGGCCTGCTCGAGCACCTCCCGGAAGCCGTGCGACGGCACGCCCGCGATCAGCACGTCCGCGTCGCGGACGACTTCCTCCAGGTCCGACGACGCATGTAGCTGCTTCGGCAGCTCGAACCCCGGCAGGTACGCGGCGTTCGTGTGCTCGTCCCGGATCTCGGCGGCCACGTCGGGCCCGCGGGCCCAGAGGGTTGTCTCGTTCCTCGCAGCCGCGAGCGACGCGACCGTCGTTCCCCATGAACCGGCTCCCAGCACCGCCACGCGCATCGCAGTCCTCCTCCGTCTGTCGACCAGTCTGGCCGTGACCACGGCGCCACGTCAGCCCAACGTCTTGCCCGGGCCGACGTGCGTAGCGGTGTGATCGCCGCGAATGCGAGAGTAAGGCCGTGACCTCCATGTTCCCGTCGACCGAGGCGATGCTCGGTCGATCTCCCTTTCCGCCGATCGCCGACTACGGGTTCCTGTCCGACTGCGAGACCACCGCGCTGGTGGCGCCCAGCGGCAACGTCGAGTGGCTGTGCCTCCCGCGCATGGACTCGCCGAGCGTGTTCGGGGCGATCCTCGACCGTCACGCCGGTGGCTTCAGGCTCGGTCCGGCGGACGAGACGGTGCCCGCCGCCCGGCGCTACCTCCCCGGCACGATGGTGCTCGAGACGAGCTGGGGGACCGCGACGGGGTGGATCATCGTGCGCGACCTGCTGGTCATCGGCCCGTGGCACCACGAGGACGAGCTCTCGGGCACACACCGGCGCGCGCCGACCGACTACGACGCCGACCACCTGCTGCTGCGCACGGTTCGCTGCGTCAACGGCGAGGTCCAGGTGATGCTCGACTGCGAGCCCATGTTCGACTACGGCCGTCGGCCGGCAACGTGGTCGCACACCGACCGGGGCTATCACGAGGCCGTGGCGCGTTGTGCCGACGTCGATCTGGAGCTGCGACTCACGACCGACCTGCGCGTCGGCTTCGAGGGTGGACGGGCGACGGCCCGGACGTTGCTCAAGGAGGGCGACCACCGGTTCTGCGCGCTCACATGGAGTCAGCACGAACCGCCCTACGACTACGCGGCGGCGTACGAGCGGTTGGTGTGGACCGCGCACCACTGGCAGCACTGGCTGGCCCGCGGCGATTTCCCTGATCATCCATGGCGCAACCATCTCCTACGCAGCGCGCTGACGCTCAAGGGTCTGACGTTCACCCCCACCGGCGCGCTGATCGCGGCGGCGACGACCTCGCTGCCGGAGGCACCTGGCGGCGAGCGCAACTGGGACTACCGCTACAGCTGGATACGCGACTCCGCCTTCGCGCTGTGGAGCCTTCACACCCTCGGCTTCGACTGGGAGGCGGAGGACTTCTTCTGCTTCATCTCCGACGTCGCCGAACGCGACGAGGCGCTTCAGGTGATGTACGGCGTGGACGGTGAGACGAACCTCGACGAGCAGGTCCTCGATCACCTGCACGGCTACGACGGCGCCCGGCCCGTGCGCGTCGGCAATGCGGCCTACAAGCAGTACCAGCACGATGTCTGGGGGGCGGTGCTCGACTCCTTCTACATCCACATCCGTTCCCAGGACCGCCTCGACGATCGCCTGTGGCCGATCCTGCAGCGCCAGGTCGAGTCCGCCCTGACGTACTGGCGGGAGCCCGATCAGGGCATCTGGGAGGTGCGGGGCGAGCCCAAGCACTTCACGTCGTCGAAGCTGATGTGCTGGGTCGCGGCAGACCGGGGCGCGCGCCTGGCTCGGCTCCGCGAGGACGCCACGCGGGCCGGGTCGTGGCAGGCCGCGGCGGACGAGATACACGCGGACATCTGCGCGCACGGTGTCGACGGGCGCGGTGTCTTCGTCCAGCACTACGACACCGACGCGCTCGACGCATCGCTGTTGCTCATGCCCCTGGTGCGCTTCCTTCCACCGGAGGACCCACGCGTGCGGGCGACCGTGCTCGCCATCGCCGACGAGCTCACGGTCGACGGACTGGTCCTGCGGTACCGGGTGAAGGAGACCGACGACGGCCTGTCGGGCGAGGAAGGCAGCTTCACGATCTGCTCGTTCTGGCTCGTCTCGGCGCTGGCCGAGATCGGCGAGCGGCTGCGCGCGCGCCACCTGTGCGAGAAGCTGCTGTCGTTCGCGAGCCCGCTCGACCTCTACGCGGAGGAGCTCGATCCTCGCAGCGGGCGCCACCTGGGCAACTTCCCGCAGGCCTTCACCCACCTCGCCCTCATCAACGCGGTGATGCACGTCATCCGCGACGAGGAGGGTCAGCTGGTCAGCCCGTTCGGGCACTGACCGCCGTCGGGCTCAGGCCGCCTCGGCGTCCCGCAGCGCGATGTGCTCGAGGAAGATGCGCAGGTTGGAGTCGGGCGCGAGGTCGGCCAGCTCGTCGAGGATGCGGTACAGGCTCCTCACCGCCGCCGTGAGCTGCACCGTCGCGCCGACGAGCTCGGCCCGCGAGGCGCCGTGCGCGAGGTCGTTGACGAGCGTCGCCTCGTCGTGCACCCAGGCGCCGAGCAGCGCGGTCATGAGGGAGTGGTCTTCGGCACCTTGCGCACTCATCGTGGGGTCAGGCTACAAAATGTGGTCGACGGCGCCAATGGGCCGAAGGACTCAAAATGGACGGTCAGCGGCAGGTGCCGGCGCCCGCGTCGCTGAACGTGCCACCGGGCACCGGGAGGAAGCGCCAGTCGTAGCCCGCGGGGTGCAGCGTGAGCCGGAGCAGCCCGTCGGTCGAGTTGTCGCGCACCTCGGAGAGCGATGCCGTCTGCGCGAAGCCGTAGTGGGAGTCGCGCCCGCCCGTCCCGACGATGAACGCCCGGATCCCGTCGCGGGGTGCGAAGCGCTCGTAGTTGTGGACGTGGCCGTTGAGCACCACGTCGGCACCTCCCTCGACCAGCGCGTTCCAGATGGCCGTCATGGGCTCGCCGTCGTGACGGTGGGTGTTGCCCGACGTCCAGATCGGCTTGTGCCAGTACGCGAGCGTGCACCGGCTGTGATTGACGGCGAGGTCGGCTTTTACCCATCCGAGCTGCGCGTCGATGTTCGCCTCGCTGTTCAGGCTCAACAGGTGCCATGTGCCGATGTCATAGCTGTAGTAGCCCTTGCCCGGCGGGCCGGCGCGCGAGCCGAAGTAGGCGTAGTAGCCGGCTCCGTTCGCGTCGTGATAGTCGTGGTTGCCCGGGCTCGGGTAGGTCTTGTCCTTCACGCGGCCCCAGGTGGGGTCGTACGAGCGCGTGTACTCCGACAGCCGGCCATCCTCGTACTGGTTGTCGCCGAGCGTGAGCACCGCCGTGTAGTTGCCTTCGACGAGCATGTCGCCGACCGTCTTCGTCGACGTGCACGAGCTCGGGCACGCGATGTCGCCGGCCGCCGCGATCACGGGATCGGGGCCCGCAACGGCCGTCGAGTCGGGGGCGCTCCGGCCGGGGCTCGGCGGCGCGGTCGTGGCGGGCCTCGGGCGAGGCGAGCCGCCGTCCGCGCCCGTCTTGCTGTCGCTCCCGCACGCGACGAGCACGAACGAGACCGCCAGCACCGCGACGACGACTCTTGGGACAGTCCGCGCTACGCGCGACCCGGGCTCACGCATCGAGCTCGTCGAGCTCCTCGAGCTCCTCCCGCGACAGCGTCCACGCCCCGGCGGCCACGTTGGCACGTACCTGGTCGGCCTGCGTGGCCCCGGCGATGACCGACGCCACCGCGGGTTGGCCCGCGAGCCAGGCGAACGCGAGGTCGAGGACGGTGTGGTCGCGCGCTACGGCGAAGGCGGCGAGTCGCGCGAGCCGCTCGAAGTTGCGATTCGACAGGATCCTCGCGGCGCGGTCTTCGGGCATCGTGGAAAGGCGCGTGCCCGCGGGCGGCGGCTCGCCCCGGTCGTACTTGCCGGTCAGCAGACCGCTCGCCAGTGGGAAGTAGGGCAGCATCCCGAGGCCGTTGCGCACGCATGCCGGAACGACGTCGTCGAGCGGCTCGCGGTGCAGCACGTTGAAGTGGTTCTGCGCGCTGACGAAGCGTGCCCAGCCTTTCGTCGCAGACGCCGCCTCGGCCGCGTCGATCTGCTCTCCCGAGAAGTTCGAGTTGCCGATCTCGCGCACCTTGCCGACACGTACGAGCGCGTCGAGCGCCTCGAGGGTCTCCTCGATCGGCACCGCGGGATCGGGCATGTGCTGCTGGTAGAGGTCGATGCGGTCGGTGCCGAGACGCCGCAGGCTGCCATCGACCGCCTCGCGCACCCAGCGCGCGCTCGCTCCCGCATGCTGGGGGTCGTCGTCGATGGGAGCTGCGAACTTGGTGGCCACCACCACCTCGTCGCGGTTGCGTCCGAGCGCCCGGCCGAGCAGCTCCTCCGAGCGCGTGCCGCCGTAGATGTCGGCGGTGTCGAAGAAGTTGATCCCCGCGTCGAGGGCGGCGTGCACGACCTTGGGGGACCGCTCCTCGTCGCAACGCATCCCGAAGTTGTTGCACCCGAGCCCCACCACGGTGACCTCGAGCGACCCGAGCTTGCGCATCTCCACTGGCGTCTCCCTCGTCGTCGGGCTGGCGGTGCGATTCGGGACCGGTCAGGGCCGCCAGGTGACGCGGACCCACGCACGGCGCTCGCACGCAGGGCACCTCATCAGCCGCGAGAAGTGGCGGCCCGGCAACCAGAGCCACATCGGGAGATGACGGCGCACGAACTCGATGTACGACACCTGCGACCGGGCACGGCACGCCGAGCACTCGAGCGTGATCGCGCCGGGCTGGCGGTCGGGTGCCGAGAAGAGCGCGCGCTTGCCGGGAACCGGCCCCTTCGACTCGAAGGGCTTCGGATCGGCGCGCTCGCCGGGCACCCAGAACAGCGCATGTTTGCCGAGCGGATCGCGCGAGCTCGGCATCAGGTCGCGTCGTCGGCGTTCGTGAGATCGCCGTGCAGCGTGCGCGCGATGGCGCGGTAGGCCTCCGCGCCGGCCGAGCCCGACGCATGCCGGAGGATCGAGTGGCCCTGCGCGGGAGCCTCCGCGAACCGAACCGACTTGGGCACCGGTGGCTCGAGCACGTTCAACGCGTAGCGGCTGCGGACGTCGTCGAGGATGGCGCGGCTGTGGCGGGTGCGGCCGTCGTACATGGTCGCGATGATCCCCCGGACGCTCAGCGCAGGGTTCGCGAACAGACGCACGTCGTCGATCGTCTCGAGGAGCTGCGCGACGCCGCGATGGCTCAATGCCTCACACTGGAGCGGCACGAGCACCTGCTCCGCGACCGTGAGCCCGTTGATGGTGAGGACACCGAGCGACGGCGGGCAGTCGATGATCACGGTGTCGTACATCGGCCCGAGTGGCGCGATCGCCCGCGCGAGCGCGTGCTCTCGCCCGGTTCGCGTGAGCAGGTGCACCTCCGACCCGGCCAGGTCGATCGTGGCCGGCAGCAGGTCGACCCCCTCGACGTGCTGGATCACCTTCGCGGCCGGCGTTCCCCGCACGAACACGTCGTGCACCGACGCGTCGAGTGAGTCGGGGTCGAGTCCCATCGAGAACGTCAGGCAGGCCTGCGGGTCGAGGTCGACGACCAGCACGCTCTCACCCAGTTCGGCCAAGGCGACGGCGAGTGCGTGCACGGTCGTGGTCTTGGCCACGCCGCCCTTCTGGTTCGCCACGGCCAGGACACGCCCCATCGCGGCGCAGTGTAGGCCCGCTCCGCCCTCCGTCCAGGGGTAGCGTGCGGCGACCACGGAGGGAGCGCGATGCGGCGAAGCGGGGCGACGGTGCGGGCGCGGGCCGCGGCCGGGCTGGCGGTGCTCGCGCTGGTGGCCGCCGCGGGCCCCGCGACCGCCACCGCGGAGCGCCGAGGGGCGGTCGCCGCGAGCTGGGGGGTGCACCCGGGGGTCGAGCAGGTCACGGTCACCGGGGCGAGCCCGGGCCAGCCCTTGACCCTCTACCACGACGGGCACAGGCGCCTCACCTACCGCGCCGATGCGTACGGCCAGGTGAACTTCGCCTACCTGCCTGCCAGGCACGCGGTGCTCCAAGCCGGTCCCGACGCGGCGATCCCCGAGGTCAGGGGAGGCGGGGTGGTCGAGCCCGGCCGCTACGTGATCCGCGACGACAGCGCCCGTCCGCCGCTCACCACCGCGTCGTTCCGGGTGCTGGGGCGCGACGACGTCCCCGACCAGTCGCTGTACGCGCGCCAGCACCTCGACGGCGCCCGGCTCGACGTCCTCGGCAACGTCCTGCCGGGCTCGTCCCTCGAGAACGGCTTCCGGTATCTCGAGATGCGTGACGGGGTGACGCTCTCCGCGATGATTCGCTTCCCCGACCCCGCGTTCTACGGCAGCGGGCCCTACCCGACCGTGATCGAATACTCCGGCTACTCGCCGTCGAACCCCGCGTCGGAAGAGCCGGGGGTCCGGCTCGCGCGCGCCTTCGGTTACGCCACTGTCGCGGTGAACATGCGGGGCAGCGCCTGCGCGGGCGGCGTCTTCGACATCTTCAACCCCGCGCAGCAGGCCGACGGCTACGACATCGTCGAGACCGTCGCCCGCCAGCCGTGGGTGCTGCACAACCACGTGGGCATGGTGGGGCTCTCCTACTCGGGGATCTCGCAGCTCTACGTGGCGTCGACGCGCCCACCTCACCTCGCGGCCGTGTTGCCCCAGTCGGTGATCGCCGACCCCTATCTCGAGCAGTGGCCCGGCGGTATCTACAACAGCGGGTTCGCCAAGCAGTGGCTGGCCGAGCGCGACCGCGCTGCGGCACCGGGAGGTTCGAGCTGGGTGGCGGATCGCATCGCCGGCGGCGACACGACCTGTGCGTCCAACCAGCGCGCCCACAACCTCAACCCCAACTTCGAGAAGTTCGGGCGCGCCATCGAGTTCTACCCCGAGACCCTGGAGGCGCGCGATCTGCGCCGGCTCGTGCGCGACATCGACGTGCCCGTGTACCTCACCGGTGCGTTCCAGGACGAGCAGACGGGAGCGCAGTTCAACACCATGGTCGACAACTTCGACCGTGCGCCGGTGCTCCGCGTCGCCCTCTGGAACGGTCGACACCCCGACGGGTACGCGCCGTCGAACATCAACCGGTGGTTCGAGTTCCTCGAGTTCTATGTGGCCGAACGCGTGCCCAAGATGAACCCGATCATCCGGGTCGCAGCCGCGCCCGTCCTGGCAGCCGCCTTCAACCTGCGCGACACGGTGATCGAGCGAGATCGCTGGCCCTTCTGGTTCGGCAACGACTACCAGGCGGCGCGGCGCGGCTACGAGGCCGAGCAGCCGGTGCGCGTGATCTTCGAGAGCGGCATCGGGGGCAACGAGCGGGGCGAGCCGATCGGTACCTTCGAGTTGACGTTCCCCACGTGGCCGCCGCCCCACCAGCAGGCCGATCGCCGGACTTGGTTCTTCGGGCCTGCGGAGAGCCTCACCGATGACCGGCCCCCGAGATCGGGCCCCTCCGAGCGGGGCGGTGTCGATGCGTTCCAATTCGATCCCGCCGCGGGCGACAAGACGATCTTCGAGAACAAGCCCTACGGGCTGCTCGACCGCCTCTGGGACTTCGACTGGACCCGTTTCGACGAAGGCAAGCAGCTCTCCTACCTCACCCCTCCGCTGCCCGACGACCTCGTGGTCGCCGGCCCGGGCTACGTCGATCTCCATGTCGCGAGCGACGCCACGGCCGCCGACGTGCAGGTGTCGATCTCCGAGGTGCGACCCGACGGCATCGAGTACCTCGTGCAGAACGGGTGGCTCCGGCTCGGCCACCGCAAGATCGACGAGAGCCGCACGAAGGGCTTGGAGATCGGTCACTCGTTCGAAGAGGACGACTTCGAGCCGTTGGTGCCGGGGAAGTTCGTCCGCGCCAAGATCGAGATCCCCGCGTTCGCCCACGCGTTCCGCGCCGGCTCCCGACTCCGGTTGACGGTTGCCACACCGGGCCGCAACCACGCGACCTGGGAGTTCGAGGCCCCGGACTACCACGGGGCGATACCGACGCACCGGGTGGCGCGCACGCACGACATGGCCTCCGCGCTCGTGCTGTCGGTCGTTCCCAACTACCACGTGGGGCCCCGACGGCTCCCGCCCTGCCCTTCGCTGCGCGGGATGCCCTGCCGTCCGTTCGTGCCGGTCCACAACCTGCCGGGGTAGACGGCAGGTTGCCCTTCTCGTCGCGCGCAACCACCGTCGCGGTGGATGAGCGCACCAAGAAGCCGTGACGGCAGGGAGGTGACATGGCCGTCCGCATCACGGGTACCTACACCGACTGGCGCTGGCCGGACGCGCCCGACGGCTATGCGAGCTTCGAGTGGGAGCTCACGCCGCACACCGACCCGACGCCCGACGGCTACTTCTGGAGCCACCAGTTCTGGCTGGTCGGCGGCGAGGCGGGCTACGTGGGTCTGCAGACCCTCGGCTCGGAGCCGACCGGAAAGATCGCCATCTTCTCCATCTGGGACGCGGTGACCGCAGGCGGGCCCGTCTACATGTCGCGGTTCGACGGCGAAGGTGAGGGCTACAGCGTCCGCATCCCCTTCGAGTGGGAGGTCGGATCGACCTACGAGCTGCGGGTGGTCACCGGCGGGCCCCACCTGTGGGAGGCGTTCGTCGGCGGGCGTCTCATCGGCCGCATCGAGGTGCCGCCGCGGTGGAAGGGCCTCCGCGACGTGTCGATCATGTGGACCGAGCGCTACCCGGGACGAGTCTCCACGTGCGCGGACCTCGCGCACGCGGTCGCGCGCTTCGGCGTGCCAACCGCCGACGGGGGGACGGTCGCCCCTGTCGGACGCCGGCATCACCTCAGCGAGCCACCCGGCTGCCCGGGCTCCTCGGTCGGGGATGTGCCCGACGGCGTCCTCCACGTGATGGGCGGGCCGTGACGGCAGGGAGGTGACATGGCCGTCGCCGTGCTTGACGCACCCGACCTCGTCCTCCTATTCTGCACCTATTCTATAGGAAAGCTTCATAAAGGGAGCGTGACCGAGCCTGACGGAGGGCGTACCGACGATGACTTCCGATCCCATCCGACGACCCTCGTGGCGGCGCCTCACGTCGCTGCTGGCATTGGCGCTGACGCTGGTGCTCCTGGCCGCCGGTTGCGGCGACAGCAAGAACAAGACCGCCGCGAAGTCGACCGGCACGACCGCCGCGGGATCCGCGGCGAAGGCGCTCCCGGCGGCGCAGCTGACGCTCGTGGCGTACTCGACGCCCCAGGAGGCCTACGACAAGCTCACGGAGGCCTTCCGCCAGACGCCCCAGGGCAAGAACATCACGTTCACCAAGTCGTTCGGGGCCTCCGGTGACCAGAGCCGGGCCGTGGAGTCGGGCCTGACCGCCGACGTCGTCGCCTTCGCGCTCGAGCCCGACATCACCCGGTTGGTGAAAGCCAACCTGGTGGCCGCGGACTGGAACAGCGGTCCCGAGAAGGGGATGATCACCGACTCGGTCGTGGCGTTCGTCACCCGCAAGGGCAACCCCAAGCACATCAAGACCTGGTCCGACCTGACCAAGCCCGGAGTCGAGGTCATCACGCCGAACCCGTTCACGTCCGGCGGTGCCCGGTGGAACGTGATGGCAGGTTGGGGCGCGCAGTTGAAGCAGGGCAGGTCCGAGGCCGACGCCAAGGCGTACCTCGAGGCGCTCTTCAGGAACGTGCCCGTGCAGGACGACAGCGCCCGCAAGGCGCTGCAGACCTTCACCTCGGGCAAGGGCGACGTGATGCTCGCCTACGAGAACGAGGCGATCTTCGCCCAGCTCAAGGGCCAGGCCATCGACTACACGATCCCCGACCAGACGATCCTCATCGAGAACCCGATCGCGGTTACGTCGAACTCGAAGTACCCGGAGCAGGCCAAGGCGTTCATCGAGTACCTGCGCACACCGGCGGCCCAGGCGATCTTCGCCGAGAACGGCTACCGGCCCACGACCCAGGGCGTGACCAAGGCGCGGAAGTTCGAGACTCCCAAGACGCTCTTCACCATCGCCGATGTCGGCGGGTGGGCCGACGTGAGCAAGAAGTTCTTCGACCCCACGACCGGCATCGTCGCCGGCATCGAGCGCGGGCTCGGAGTGTCGATTGACAAGAAGTAGCGACGCCGTCCTGCTGGGCCCGCTTCACGCACCGGCGGGCCCCGCGGCACGCCGGCCTCACGCACCGGCGGGCCCCGCCGCACGCCGCCGGAGACTGTCACCGGGCGTGGGCATGGGCGTGGGACTGGCGATGGTGTACCTCAGCCTCATCGTGCTCATCCCGCTGGCCGCCGTGGTCTGGAAGTCGACCGACGGCGGCCTGTCCGGCTTCTGGCGCTCGGTCTCCAACCCCGAGGCGTGGGCCGCGCTCCGGCTCACCGTGGTGGCGTCGCTGCTCGTGGCCGTCATCAACGTCGTGTTCGGCACGCTGATCGCGTGGGTGCTGGTGCGCGACGACTTCCCGGGCAAGCGGGTGGTGAACGGCCTGATCGACCTGCCGTTCGCGCTCCCGACGATCGTGGCGGGTCTCGTGCTCCTCGCGCTCTACGGACCACAGACGCCGATCGGGATCAACCTGGCGTACACCCGCCTCGCTGTGCTGGTCGCGCTGTTGTTCGTGACCCTGCCGTTCGTGGTCCGCACGGTGCAACCGGTGCTCATGGAGCTCGACCGCGACATGGAAGAAGCCGCGGCGTCGCTGGGCGCCGGCAACCTGACGATCTTCCGCCGCGTCGTGCTGCCCAACCTGGTGCCCGCCATCCTGGCGGGAACCGCGCTGTCGTTCGCGCGTGCGATCGCCGAGTTCGGCTCCACCGTGCTCATCTCGGGGAACATCCCGCTCAAAACGCAGGTCTCGGCCGTTCAGATCTTCGGCCAGATCGAGAGCGACAACCGCACCGGTGCCGCGGCGGTGGCCACGGTCCTCCTCGTGGTGGCTCTGGCCGTGATCGTGGCGCTCGACGTGATCAAGCGCTGGAGCGCGCGCCGTGGCTAAGTGGGGACTGCGACTGGCGGCGCTCGCGTACCTGCTGTTCCTGCTCGTGCTGCCCGTCGGGCTGGTCTTCTGGCGCACCTTCCAGCACGGGCTCAGCCCGGTGTGGCACCAGTTGACGGAGCCCGACGCGCTGCATGCCTTTCAGGTCACGCTGAAGGTCGCCATCCTCGCGGTGATCCTCAACACGGTGTTCGGGGTGCTCGTCGCCGTCCTGGTGGTCCGGCACGAGTTCCCGGGGAAGCGTCTCCTCAACGCATTCATCGACCTGCCCCTGGCCGTGTCGCCGGTGGTCGTGGGGCTGGCGTTGATCCTCGTCTACGGCAAGTTCTCCAGCTTCGGCGGCTGGCTCGCCGATCGCGGCATCCAGGTGATCTTCTCGCTTCCCGGCATGGTGATGGCCACCATCTTCGTGTCGCTGCCCCTCGTCGTGCGCGAGGTCGCGCCGGTGCTCGAGGAGATCGGCATCGAGCAGGAACAGGCCGCGTGGACGCTGGGCGCGGGGCCGGTACAGACCTTTCGCAGGGTGACCCTGCCCGCCATCCGCTGGGCGCTCGCCTACGGAGTGGTGCTCACGTTGGCGCGCTCCCTGGGCGAGTTCGGCGCCATCGCCGTGGTGTCGGGCCGCTTCGTCGGCAAGACCCAAACCCTGACGCTCTATGTCGAACAGCAGTTCCAGAACTTCAACGTGGCCGGTGCGTACGCCGCCTCGTTCGTCCTGGCGTTCATCGCCGTCGTGATCCTGGTCGTGATGAACGTGCTCCGGCCCAAGGAAGAGGAGGCCTGATGGCCATCACCGCGCGCAACGTGACGAAGCGCTTCGGCGACTTCGTCGCGCTCGAGGACGTGTCCGTCGATGTTCCGTCGGGGTCGCTGACCGCTCTGCTCGGCCCGAGCGGCGGTGGCAAGTCGACCCTGCTGCGCATCATCGCCGGGCTCGAGCAGCCCGACTCGGGGGTGGTCGAGATCGCCGGCACCGATGCCACCCGGCTCCCTCCGCAGAGCCGCAACGTGGGTTTCGTGTTCCAGCACTACGCCGCGTTCAAGCACATGAGCGTGTACCGCAACGTCGCCTTCGGCCTCGAGATCCGCAAGCGGCCCAAGGACGAGATCAAGCGCAAGGTCGACGAGCTGCTCGAGCTCGTGCACCTCGAGCAGTTCGCGCACCGTCGCCCGGCGCAGCTGTCGGGCGGCCAGCGTCAGCGCATGGCGCTCGCCCGGGCGCTCGCGGTCGAGCCGCAGGTGTTGCTGCTCGACGAGCCGTTCGGCGCACTCGACGCCCAGGTGCGCAAGGAGCTCCGCAAGTGGCTGCGCCGCCTGCACGACGAGGTGCACGTCACGACCGTCTTCGTCACCCACGATCAGGAGGAGGCGATGGAGGTGGCCGACAGCATCGTCGTGATCGCGGGTGGCCGGATCGAGCAGACGGGGTCGCCGAGTGAGCTGTACGAGCAACCCGCGAACGACTTCGTGATGAGCTTCCTCGGGCCGGTGACGCAGCTGGGCGACCGGCTGGTCCGTCCGCACGACCTCGAGCTGCACGAGGAGCCCGACGCGACGACGGTCGAGGCCACGGTCGTGAGGGTGCTGCGACTGGGCTTCGAGGTCCGCGTCGAGGTGGTGGTCGACGGGGTCGATGTGTGGGTGCAGCTCACTCGCGAGCAGGTGGACGGCCTGAACCTGGCGCCGGGCAGCGTCGTCCACGTCGGCCCCGTCCGCCGGACGCCGGAACGGACGGTCGTGCCCGCCGCCAACGCCGGCCCCTGACGGACGGGCGGCACGCGACTTTCGGCGCCGACCACGTGCACGATGTGGTGAACCTCGGTGACGAGCCGGCCCTCAGCATCCACGTCTACGCTCCGCGGCTGGTGTCGATGACCTTCTACGACGACCGACCGGCTTGCTTCCTCGACGTGGTCCGCCACGAGACGCTGGATGGCACGGCCTCCAGCGCCCACCCGTGAGTATTGAGCGCGTGCTCGCGGCGGCGCGGGCACGACTCGAGCGGGTGGGCCCGGCCGAGGCGGCGCGGCTCATGGCCGAGGGCGGCCTGCTCGTCGACACCCGGCCCGAGGCGCAGCGCGTGCGCGACGGCGCGGTGCCGGGGGCGTTGGTGATCGAGCGCAACGTGCTGGAGTGGCGACTCGACCCCGCGAGCGACCATCGCATCCCCGAGGTGACCGGCTACGACCAGGCGATCGTCGTCATGTGCTCCGAGGGCTACAGCTCGAGCCTGGCGGCCGCCGCGCTCCAGGACGTCGGGCTCGTCCGGGCAACCGACCTCGAGGGTGGGTTCCAGGCATGGGCAGCGAGCGGGCTGCCGGTCAGGCGCGGCGCGCGCTGACGATCGGCTCAGCTGGTCGTGCGTTGCTCGTCGAACCAGCCCGCGGCGCTGCGGATCGTGTCGAGAGCGGTGCGCATCTTGCCCGTGAGGGCGCGGTTCTCGGCCGAGGACCTCAGGAAGTCGGCGAACGCGCAGACGGCCTTGGGATCGTGCCAGTTGTGCGAGTGGACGAACTCCGGGAACTCGGCGAACGAGATGCCCGGCCGGAAGTCGTCGACCTCTTGCTGCTCCGACTCCTCCAGGCGCTCGAGCACCCGCATGGCTCCGGCCAGCCCATCCGCTTCGAAGCCGAGCAGCTCGTCGGAGCAGGGGATTGCGCTGGAAGAGGTCGCAGGAGCAGGCGAGCGCCTCCGCGATGGCGTCGACCGCCTTGGTCTGCGAGGACACGTCCACCTCCCTTTCGTCGAGCCCGCCCCCTCAGATGTCGGCACGCCAAGCGCCCGCTTGAAGCGAGTCGTGGGACTTCGCGGCGCGGACGTGCCCAGCCGTCCGTGCCTTCTTGGTGCGCTCAGCCACCGTGACGATGGGTCAGTGCACCAAGAAGCGAAGGGTGTCAGGCCGCGAGCAGCGGTTTCAGCACCGACCCGGCGAGCGCCACCGACTCGAGATCGTGGGCGTCGGGGAGGTTGAAGATGAGCCCGTCGAGGCCGGCGTCGAGCAGCCCGTGCACCTGCTCGGCGATCTCGTCGGGGCCGCCCACGTGGAACATGCCCGCGATCGCGTTGCGGCTGGTCTCGTCCATCGACGCGAGGTCCATGCCTCGCTCGGCGAGCTGGGCGCCGAGCTTCGCCTCGGCTGCCTCCTGCGACTTGGCGATGAAGAGCGTGCCGAGTCGCGTCTTGTTGATCGACTTCGGATCGCGGCCGACGGCCTCGCAATGGCGCGCGAGCACGTCGAGCTTGTGGCGCACCTCGTCGGGCTGGCCGAACAGGTTGCACGCGTCAGCGAAGGCGGCGACGATCCGCAGCGTGCGCTTCTCGCCCCCGCCTCCGATCATGATCGGGATGCCATCGGGTCGGATGGGCCGCGGGTTGTTGATGGCGTCCTTCACCCGGTAGTACCGCCCGTCGAACGTCGCCGTCTCCTGGGTGAACATCGCCCTGCAGATCTGCACCGCCTCCTCGAGCCGGTCCATCCGCTCGCCGGTCGATGGGAACGGCACGCCGTAGCCCTCGTGCTCCTGGTCGAACCACGCGGCGCCGATCCCGAGGATGGCGCGACCACGCGAGATGACGTCGAGCGTCGTCACCTCCTTGGCGAGCACCGCCGGGTTTCGATACGTCACGCCGGTGACAAGCGTGCCCAGCTGCACGCGCGCGGTGCGGGCGGCCAGCGCGGCAAGCAGCGAGTAGCTCTCCATCATGTTGAGCGTCGGGGGGCCGAGGAGGGGCAGTTGGTAGAAGTGGTCCATCACCCAGATCGAGTCGAAGCCCGATTCCTCGGCGGTGACGGCAATGTCGCTCACTCGCTCGAAGAGGGCGTCGTCCGCGACGCCGGGATAGGTGAACGATGGGATCTGGAGCCCGAGGCGGATCATGGGACACGCTACCGCCGCCTCAGCGACTGCGGTCACAGCGACCACTGTCACAGGCAGGGAGATGCCCTCCCGGTCGCGAAAGACCTGTGCAACTGCTGCGAACCGGCCATGCTGGGCGCGATGAATCGCGCGTCAGTGGTCCTGGCGGGCTTCGGAGCGGGCTCGATCCCGTTCTCGAACATCGCGTCGCGCCGGACGGGCGGCGTCGACCTGCGTGAGGTGGGCAGCGGCACCGTGTCGGGCACCGCCCTCTACCGGGTGGCCGGGTTCACGCCGCTGGCCGTGGCCGGAGTCCTCGACGTCAGCAAGGGCGCGGTCGGCCCGCTCCTCGCCGGCCGCCGCCGGCCCCTGCTCGCGGCGGTCGCTGGTGGCGCGGCGGTCGCCGGGCACAACTGGTCGCCTTGGCTCCGCGGCGCGGGAGGGCGCGGCATCGCGCCGGCGTTCGGCTCACTGCTCGCGACCGCGCCGACGGGCGTCCCCGTCCTCGCCGCGGGTCTCATCGCCGGGCGCCTCGCGCGCCAGACCGGCCTCGGTTCGTTCGTGGCGCTCGCCGCGCTGGTGCCGGTGCTGGCGCGCACGAGCGGGCGGCGCGGCGCGGCCGCCGGCGCGTGCGTCGCGTTGCCGATGGCTGCGAAGCGCCTCGCCGGCAACCGGCGCGTGGCCGGGCCCGCACGCCGTCGCGCCTACGTGCGACGCCTGTTGTTCGACAACGACGGCGGAGTCGTGTGAAGGACCTGCTTCGACGCAAGGGCTTCCGCTCGTTGCTCATCGGTCAGGGCGTCTCCGCGCTCGGCGACTGGATGGGCACGATCGCGCTGATGGTCCTCGTCTCCCAGGAGACCGGATCGTCGACCGCGGTCGGGGGCATACTCGTGCTGCGCCTCATCCCCGCGGCGGTCGCCGGTCCGCTCGCGGCACGCCTCGCGCAACGCTGGGACCGGCGGCGCACCATGCTCACCATGGACCTCGTGCGCGCCGGGATCGTCGCCGTGGTGCCGCTCGTGAGCGCGCTCTGGTGGGCCTACCTCTGGGCCTTCATGCTCGAGCTCGCGAGCCTCGCGTTCCTGCCCGCGCGCGACGCGTCGATCCCCGAGCTGGCCGGCGACGACCTTCCCGTCGCGAACGGCCTCGTGCTGGGCTCGTCCTACGGCACCATCCCGTTGGGCGCGGCTGCGTTCGCGCTGGCAGCCGCGCTCACGCACGTCCACATCGGCATCCCCGGAGCCTGGAGCGCGAACTTCGCCCTGGCGTTCTGGATCGACGCGGTCACCTTCCTGATCTCGTTCGCGTTCGTGCGCGGCATCGCCGACTTGGGGCGCGGGAGACGGGCCGACGGCGCGCCGGTCGAGGGTGGGCTGGGCAGCCCGCGCACCTTCACCGAAGCGCTGCACATCCCGCTCATCCGCGCGGTCATCCCCGCCACGTTGACCGCCGCCCTCGGCGTGGGCGCGCTCTTCTCGCTCGGCATCGTGTTCGTCCGCGACCTCCTGGGTGCCACGAATGCCGAGTTCGGGGCGATGATCGCGCTCTTCGGCGTGGGCGCGGTCGGCGGCCTCGGCCTCCTCTCGCGGCGTCGCGAGGCCGACCTGCTGGTCACCGTGCGGACGGGTGTGGCGGCACAGGGCATCGTCATCGTGGTGTTCAGCCTGGCGCCGACGCTCGCCGGTGCCTTCCTCGGAGCCGTCGGTTTCGGCGGGGCGGCCGCCTTCACCCTGGCGGCAGGGATGAGTGCGCTGCAGAGTCGCCTCGAGGACGAGGAGCGCGTGCTCGCGTTCACCGTCTTCCACGTGGTGATCCGCGGCGGACTCAGCCTCGCCGCCCTCGGGGCAGGCATCGCGGCCGACCTCGTCGGCGGCGTGAGCTGGCCGCTCGTCGGCCACCTCGAGCCGGAGCGAATGGTGTTGTTCTGCGCCGGGGCGCTCGTTTTCGTCAGCGCCGGCTTCGTCCGCGAGTCCGCGCCCGAGCAGCCGGCGCGAAGGGAGGCGTGGCGTGTCCGTCTCCATCGTCACTGACAGCGCGGCGTCGCTCCCCGCCGACCTCGCTGCCTGCCACGACATCACGGTCGTGCCGATGTCGCTGACGCTCGGGGGGATCTCGTACCGCGACGGTGACCTCAGCCTCGCCGAGCTCCTGTCGCGCCTCGACGAGGGCGTCACCACGTCGGCGCCGTCGCCCGGTGAGGTGGCCAAGGCGGTCGAGGAGAGCTTGGGAGACGACGGCGTGCTCGTGCTCACGATCGCGGGGACGATGAGCGGAACGTTCCATGCCGCCCACGTCGCCTCCTCGTTGGTCGACGGCGCGGTGCGGGTGTTCGACACCGAGACCGCGGCGGGCGCCGAGGGACTCGTCGTGCTCGCGGCGGCGCTGGTGGCACGCGACGGAGGTCGGCTCGATGAAGTCGAGGCGACGGCGGCCCACGTGCGCGATCGAGTCCGCCTGGTGGCGACGGTCGACAGCCTCGACCACCTCGTCCGCAGCGGGCGCGTGCCCGGCATCGCGGGGCGGGCCGGGCGCAGCCTCGGTCTCAACCCCCTGTTCGAGTTCCGGCGGGGTCACCCCCGGCCGCTCCGCCCCGCGCTCAGCCGGCCGACGGCGCTCGACCGCATGACCGCGGCGCTGTTCAACTCGCGGGTGGCCGGGGCGCGGCTCCATGTGGCGGCGCTGCACGCGGGGGCGCCCGAGCCGGCCGAGCGGTTGCTCGAGCAGGTGCGCGCCGAAGTCGATCCGGCCACCGAGTTCCTCGGCTCGTTCAGCCCGGTGATGGTGGTGCACACCGGGCCGGGCCTGGTCGGCCTCGCCTGGTGGTGGGACGAGCGCCCGCTCAGCTGACGGAAGCGACCCGCATCGCCAGCGCCCATTCCACGGCGGCGCAGATGGCGGGGATGCCGGGCGCGTCGAAGGCGTGGCCCATGCCCGGCACGAGGTCGATCCGGCGCGGGTCGTTGGCCGCCGCGTAGAGCAGCGGCGCCTCGCGTGGGGAGATGAACCGGTCGATCGTGCCGTGCACGATGGCGAGGGGCGCGGTGATGCGCGCCGCGAGCCCGTCGGGCGCCTCGGGACGGGACCAACCCCGCGCCAGGCGCACGCCCATGTAGCGCGCCGCCAGGTGGCGCCCCGGGGGCGTCTGGGTGAGGCCCGCGGCGAGCAGGCTGCGGAGGGTGCGGGGGATGCGCCAGCCGGCCGGGCTGCTCACCGCGACCACTCCCGCGAGGTCGGCATCGCTCGCTGCATAGCGCATCACCGCGATGGCACCCATGGACGCGCCGAGCACCACGACCCGATCGGACTGCTCGCGCGCGAGGGCCACTGCCGCGGCAACGTCGTGACGTTCGGCGTCGCCCAGGGTGCAGTGGCCGCCGGAATCGCCCTGGCCCCGGCCGTCGTACGTCAGCACGGCGTGCCCGCATCCTCGGAGCGCATGGGTCACGGCGAGCACGGCGGCGTCGTCCTTCGAGGCGGCGAAGCCATGGGTGACCACGACGGTCGTCGCCGACTCTCCGCCGCTCGACGGCCACTGCCGACCGGCGAGCGTGACCTCGTCGACGGTCGTGAGAGTGACGGCGGAGCTCACCATGGCCCCCGCAAACATACCGGCCGGACAGCTCACGCGGAGGTGACGATGGCGCGGCGGCCGCGCAACACCCCGATGCGGCGCATCGAGCGCTTGAACCAGACGGTCGAGATCACGATCGCGCTGCCGGTGAGAGTCCATGAAACGAAGGTCTTGGCCAGGAGGTAGATGGCGAGGTCCTGGCTCACGAGCAGCCAGATGGTGACGGCGGCGTTCAGCATGTTGGTGAGCGCCCAGAGCAGCGAGATGCGCATGAAGAAGCGCCGCATCGCCGGGTTGGCCAGCAGCGACTGGGGGAGTGGGCAGAAGTCGGCGGCCAGGCGCTCGGCGAGGGGTCGGCCCGCGGGTACCGACAGGAGGAACGCGGCGGCGACGGCGATGGTGCCGAGGGTCGGCTGCAGGAAGTACACGAAGACGCTTCCGCTGCCGAACGCAATGATGCTGCGGACGGTGAGCGCCGTCGCGCCGAGGAGGAGGACGCCGGGAACCCGGCGCCGCGTGATGAGCCGGCAGGCGACCGCCCCGTAGGACCAGGCGATCGCGGCCAGCAGCGCTCCCCAGACGCCGATGAGCCACAGGCTCAGATAGAAGATCCCGAGAGGGATCACGGTCGCTTCGACGATGTGCGGCAGGGCGTGACGTGCCAGGTTGCGGAAGCGGGGGATCTCCCAGGTATCCGAGTGCATATCGTTCTTTCTCGGCCGGAGAGCACTGGAACTGCAGGCCGTTCTCTGACCTGCCGGCGAACGTCACGCTAGCCGGACACGAGCTCGCTGCCCGGCCACCCCCCGAGCGCAGCCCGCGCCGCCGCCGTGATCGACGTCACGTGGCCACGGCTCCCACGCCGTCGTACGGTGACAGCCGTGGGACGCGGCTCCTGGATCGCTTGCGACGAGCAGAAGGTCAAGGCACCCGTGCTCATCTCGTTCCTGCTGGCGAACGCAGCGGGCGCGGTGCTGTCCTTCATGAGCGGGCAGCTCGCCAATCCGCCTGCTCGCGGTGCGGCCGGCGACATGCGGTACCTCCACGTCTTCATTGCGTATCTCGCGGTCATGGGGATCGTCGGGCACAGCATCGGGCATCGCATCTTTCGAAACGCGTGCGGCTGGCTGGTCCAGCAGCGACGTCCCGACGAGGAGGAGCGCCGCGCTGTGCTCGCAGTGCCATGGCGCTACGCAGTGGTGTCATTCGGCATGTGGCTCGGCGCGGCCGCGCTGTTCGGTGCGCTCAACGTCCGGTGGGAGTCCGACGTGATCACCGGCGTGCGGGTAGCACTGTCCATCGTCCTCGCCGGCCTCGCGGCTTGCGCGGCGACGTACCTGCTCGTCGAGCGGTGCATGCGTCCGGTGTACGTCCACGCGCTCATGGCGAAGGATTTCGACCATCGTCACGCGAGGTTCGGCATCCGGCCCCGCTTCCTGCTCTCGTGGGCCTTCGGGTCCGCGGTCCCGCTGCTGCTCGTCGGCGTCGAGCGCCTCGGACGGCCCGCGGGCTTCGTGCAGCCCGTCGCCAGCCTGGTGTTCCTCATCTCGACCGGCGTGGTGACCGGCGGTCTCGTCATCTACGCCGCGGCGCGCTCAGTCGCCGATCCGATCGACGCCGTCCGGGACGCGCTCACGCGCGTGCGGGCCGACGACCTCGACGTGCAGGTCGCGGTCGACGACGGCGGCGAGATCGGGTTGCTGCAGATCGGGTTCAACCAGATGGTCGAGGGGCTGCGCGAGCGGCGCACGCTGCAGGACCTGTTCGGTCGCCACGTCGGGCCCGGGGTCGCGCGCCAGGCGCTCGAGCGGGGGGTCGCGCTTGGAGGGGAACGACGCGAGGTCAGCGTGTTGTTCGTCGACATCGTGGCGTCGACGGGGCTGGCCGAGAGCCGGCCGCCCGACGAGGTCGTCACCGTCCTCAACGTCTTCTTCGACTCGGTGGTGCGCCGGGTGGGCGCCGAGGGCGGCTGGGTGAACAAGTTCGAGGGCGACGGTGCCATGTGCGTGTTCGGCGCACCGGAGCCGCAGGTCGATCACGCGAACCGCGCGCTGCGGGCGGCGCGCACGCTGCGACGCGACCTGCTCGCGCTGGCGGCCTCCAATCCCGGTCTCGACGCGGCCGTCGGGGTGTCGTCGGGCATCGTGGTCGCCGGCAACGTCGGCACCGAGCTGCGCTACGAGTACACCGTGATCGGCGATCCCGTGAACGAGGCGGCCCGCCTCACCGAGGAGGCGAAGCGGCGTCTGGGCCGGGTGCTCGCGAGCGACGAATCGGTGGAGCGGGCCACGAGCGAGGCGGTCCGGTGGCGGGTCGTCGACGAGCTGTCGCTGCGCGGGCGGCAGCGGCCCACGCTGGCCTACGAGCCCGCGCCCGACGACAGCGCGTCGGCCAGCACGGCGTCCGCCGCGCCTCGCTCGGCGTCCGAAGCGGGCTCGCCGGAGTAGGCGTCCCATTCGACGATCCGCACCGCGTCGCCCCACCGCTCGTGGGGCATCGGAGCCCGCCGGAGCACGTCGACGTACTCGCGCACGCTCTCGCTCGGCCTTCGGGGCCGGCCCCGCTCCTGGCCCGCTCGCTCGAGGCGATCGACCCAGGCCTCGCCCCACGACGCGGGGCGCGCCGCGCGTCGTCGCGCCCGGAGCACCCGCACCCGCCGGGTGCCGGCCAGGGCGATGCCGGCGACGACGAGGATGACGAGGGTCTCCGGGGCGCGGTCCGGCAGCGAGGGAAGCCGCGCCGCGACGAACGATGAGAGACCTGCACCCGCGGCATGCCGGCCCTGCTCGCCCGCGAGGGGCACCTCGGCGGTGGGGTCGAAGCTCTGCCAGCCGACACCGGGGAACCAGACCTCGGCCCACGCGTGCGCGTCGCTCGCTCGCACCTCGTAGAGGCCGGTGAACGGGTTGCGCTCACCGGGTGCGTAGCCGACCGCGAGCCGCGCCGGGACCCCGAGGGAGCGCAGCATCACCACCAAGCTCGAGCCGATCTGCTCGCAGAAGCCCTTGCGGGTGACGAACAAGAAGTTGTCGACGGCGTCCTCACCGGGGGGAAGCGGGGGCGCGTCGAGCGAGTACGCGGTGTGCGTCGCCATCCATCGCTCGAGCGCCCGCACCTTGTCGTAGCGCGTCGGCGCGCTCGCGGTGACGGAAGACGCGAGAGCGCGCACCCGCTCGGGCGTCGTGGGCAGCTGGAGGTAGCGCGCGGTGAACGATGACGGCGGCGGCGGGAAGGGTGTGTCCGACTGCCGCAGCCGCGCCGCGGTCACCGGGGGACGCCGGCTGACGACGGTGTAGACCGCACCCTGCTGCAGCTCCACGCCCGCACGGATGGTCCCGTCGGAGAGCTGGAACACACCGCGGTCGGGGAAGTAGAGCTGGGTCGGCACGTAGGCGCCGAAGATGCGATTGGGCCCCGGCCGGGCGACGTAGAACGTCTGCACCAGCTCCTGGGCCGCGTCGTCGAGCGAGTCCTCGGGGCCGATCGGTAGATCGAGCGGCGCCGGTCCGCGTAACGGTCGTGGGCGCTCGGGGCTCGTCGTCCACCGGTGGCCGTCCCAGTGGTCGAACGTCTGCCCCCGCCAGCGGTCCGGTGCCGACGCGCGCACGCGCATGACCAGGGTGTCGTCGGGGCGACCGCGCACCGCGGTGTCGAGGCTGGTCGAGAAGCCGAAGTAGCCGAAGGACGCTCGCTTCCCGCCGCTGCGACCACGACGAGCCGGACGAGCCGGGTCGTCGTCGCCGAGGGACGGGTTGCTGAGGCCGCCGGGCACCACGCTCGGCACCACGTGCGGCAGCTCGGCGGGGAAGGTGATCGCCCGGGCCGCGCCGGCCGCGGGCACGACGAGGAAGGCGCCCGTGCCGACGAGGGCTACGAGCGCGATCGCCAGCGCGACCGGGCGAGCCACGTCGAGTGCGACGTTTGCGCGTGCTGCCATCGCCTTGGCGGGCAGCCGGGGCAGGTCGCGCAGCTCGCTCCGGTGGGCGAGCACGAGCGCGGCCAGCGCCGCGGGGGCCCACAGCAGTAGGTGCACGCCGTAGGTCAGTGAGATCGACAGCACACCGGCCACCGCCATCAGCACGAGGCTGGAGACCAGAGAGAACAGGAGATCGCGCCGGGCGGGCACGTCGAGTGAGTGCAGCACCTGGACCCAGAGGAACAGCTCGGCGAGCGGGATCTGCACCTGGTCGAGCGAACCGCCCCCGACACCGGTGGCGGCGTGCAGAAATCGGCTGAAGGCGATCATGACGCCCACCGCGAGGCCCGCCTTGAGCAAGAAGCCGTCTCGGTGGCGGGTGACGTGAGAGAACGCGAAGGCCGCGGGGATCCCGGCGACCACCGCGAGCTGCAGGGCGAGCCCGCCGACGCCCTCGCCCGTGACGGCGAGGCCGGCCACGACGACGGCGACCATCACCGCGACGCGCAGGGCGATCGACTCCTCGGCGGGAAGCCGGGCGTTCACGCGCTTGAGGGCGGCGAGCACTCAGACCGCGCAGGCGTCGACGCGCACGACCGCGCTGCCGGCTGCGACCGCGACTTCGGCGGGCGGGCCCCCGACCGCCCGCGCCAGGCGCCGGCTGACCTCGACGGGCGAATCGACACGACCACCGACGGGGCCGCCCCGCTCCGCAGTGCACATCGTGACCGGTGCGCCCGCCGCCAGGGCGGCATTGGCGATACCGGCCGCCCGCCCGGCCGCCGTCTCCGCGGCCGCGCCGCCGCCCCGCAGATCGACGACGAGCACCACGCCCGGTCGGTGGGGAGCGTCGAGCTCCTTGACCATCAACGTCCCCGTCCGGGCCGTCGCCGGCCAGTGGACGAGCTTCACCGGATCACCGGGCACGTACTCGCGCGCGCCGCGCACGACGTCGCCGTCCCGCCATCCTGGTGCCGACTGTTCGTCCGCCCCGCTCCCGCGGGCGCCGGGCGGCGTCATCTCCGTGTCGATCGGCGCGGGGCCCACCTCGACGGGGCGGGTGAGGGGGATGTGCACGCGCCGCCGCCACCGCACGAGCCCGAGCGGCCACGCGCTCGTCACGTCGACAGCGACCTCTCGGAGGACACTTCGGCGCGCTGGCACTGCGATGGTCTCACCCTCTGCGGGCCCGTCGCACGCGAACCACGACCCCTCCGGCTCGACGAGACGGGCACGCAGGTTGCGCACCCGGACCGGCACCGAGACCGTGACGCTGAGGGAACGACCCGCCGTCGCGTCGCGCGGGGCACGGACCTCGAGGCGGGCGCGTCGCAGCGCGAGCGGCGGCAGCACCACGCTCACCGCGAGCACGCCGACGAGACCGGACAGCAGCACCATCAGCCAGCCCGAGCCGGTCGTGCGGGCGATGACGAAGATGGCTGCGCCGATCAGCACGAGGACGGCCACGGCTCGGCTGACCGCGGGGCGCGGCACGCCACGCGCACCGGTGCCGGCGCCGGCGGCGCTCACGCGCGCGGCACCGCGACCGACTCGACCACCTGTCGCACGACGGCGCGCCCCGCGACGGCATCGGAGCCGCCATTGAGCATCAGCCGGTGTGCGAGCACGGGCGCGGCGAGCGCTTTCACGTCGTCGGGCACCACGAAGTGGCGACCGGCCATCATCGCGGTCGCCTGCGCCGCGTGCAGCAGCGCGAGCGCGGCGCGCGGGCTGGCTCCGAGGCGCACGTCACGGTGGGCCCGCGTGGCCGCGCCGATGTCGATGATGTAGTCGGCGACGGCCGGCGCGCAGTGCACGCGCCGCACGACGGCGATGGCCCGGCCGAGGCTTGCAGGGTCGGTGACGGTGGGCAGGCCGACGAGGGCGTCGACACCGCCGAGCCCGAGGAGCAGATCGCGTTCGGCGTCCCGACCCGGGTGCCCGAGCTCCAGCACCAGCGCGAAGCGGTCGCGCTGGCCCTCGAGGAGCGGAAAGGTGCCCGCGTGGTCGAACGGGTTCTGGGTGGCGATGAGCACGAAGGGATTCGGAAGGGGATGACTCGTTCCGTCGACCGACACCTGCCGTTCCTCCATCGCCTCCAGTACCGCGGACTGGGAGCGCGGCGTCGCCCGGTTCACTTCGTCGGTGAGAACCACGTTGGCGAACAGCGGTCCCGGGCGGAACTCCCAGGTCTCCGATGCCTTGTGGAACACGGACACCCCGGTGAGCTCGCTCGGCAACAGGTCCGGGGTGGCCTGGATGCGCCGGAACGTGCCGCCGACGGAGCGGGCGAGCGCCTTGGCGAGCAGCGTCTTGCCGTGCCCGGGGACGTCCTCGATGAGCAGGTGGCCGCCGGAGAGCACGGCCGCCACCGCCAGGCGGAGGGCCTCGGGCTTGCCCCGGATCACCCGGTTCAGGTTGTCGACGACGGCCGTGGCGAGCCGGCGCGCACCCTCGATGTCGGTGGACGGCGGGTCGTCGAGGGCGTGGTCGGCTACCGCCGCGTGTGGGTGCATGAAGCGATTGTCGGCCCAGGCAGGCTCGGGGTTTAAGCCCGCCGGCAGCGACTACCTTGCACCGCATGGACGTTGCGCTGACTGTCGGTGATTTCCTCACGCGTGCCGCTCAGGTGCATCCCGACCGGGTGGCGCTGGTCGACGAGCCCGGCACGCCCGGCTCGCTCGGCTCACTCACCTACGCGCAGCTCCACCGCCGGGCTCGGGGGATGGCGCTCGGTCTCGAGGCCATGGGGGTGGGCCACGGGGAGCGGGTGGCGATCGTCAGCCCCAACGCTGGTCGCCTTCTGGTCTCCTTCTGGGGCGTCAGCGGCTTCGGCCGCACGGTGGTGCCGATCAACTTCCGCCTCATGGCCGACGAGGTGCGCTACATCGTCGAACACTGCGGCGCATCGGTGCTGCTCATCGACCCCGACCTCGACGAGGCGCTGGTGGGGGTGCAGGCCAAGCACCGCATCCTCCTCGACGGGCGCGCCGACGCCGGGCTGTTCGCCGAGGCGCCGGAAGGGACCGAGCCCGAGCGCTGGGAACCCGACGAGCAGGCCACGGCCAACGTCAACTACACCTCGGGTACCACCGCCCGGCCCAAGGGCGTGCAGATCACCCACCGCAACGCGTGGCTCAACGCCACCAGCTTCGGCTGGAACGCCGGCGTCTCCGACCGCGACGTGTACCTCCACACGCTGCCGATGTTCCACTGCAACGGCTGGGGCATCCCCTACGCGATCACCGGCATGGGGGGGCGCCGCGTGGTGCGCCGCAAGGTCGACGGCGAGGAGATCCTGCGGCGCATCGAAGCCGAAGGGGTGACCCTGCTGTGCGGCGCACCGGCAGTTGTGTCGATGATCCTCGACGCGGCCGCGGCGCGACGCGAGCGGGGCGAGGCGGTTCCCGGGCGTGACCGCGTGCGCATGGTGGTGGCAGGCGCGCCGCCGCCGTCCAAGGTCATCGAGCGATTCGACGAGCTGCTGGGTTGGGAGTTCATCCAGATCTACGGGCTCACCGAGACCTCGCCCCTGCTCACGATCAATCGTGCGCCCTCCGAGTGGGACGGCATCGAGCGCGGCGAGCGGAGCCGTCTGCTCTCGCGCGCCGGTGTCCCCGCCATCGGGGTGCGTATCGAGATCGACGACGAGGGCGAGGTGCTGGCTCGTTCGAACAACGTGTTCGCGGGCTACTGGAACCAGCCCGACGCGACTGCCGAAGCCATCGTCGACGGGTGGTTCCACACGGGCGACGGCGGCCACCTCGAGGGCGCCTACCTCGTCATCTCCGACCGCAAGAAGGACGTGATCATCACCGGCGCCGAGAACGTGTCGTCGATCGAGGTGGAGGACACGCTCTACCAGCACCCTGCGGTGGCCGAGGCGGCCGTGATCGGTGTGCCCGATGAGAGGTGGGGCGAGACGGTGAAGGCGCTCGTCGTGCTGAAGCCCGAGGCGGAGGCGAACGAGGGGGAGCTGATCGAGTTCTGCCGAAGCCGGTTGGCCCACTTCAAGTGCCCGACCTCGGTCGAGTTTCGGGACGCGCTCAGCCGCACCGCCACCGGCAAGCTCCAGAAGTTCAAGCTGCGCTCGCCCTACTGGGAAGGCCGAGAGCGCCAGGTGAACTGATCGCTTCTTGTCGTAGAAAGCCGTCCCCAGGACGGCCGGGTACGACAAGAAGGCAGGGACTTCGGGTTAGACGATCCGGTAGACCTGCACCGCGTGGGCCACGACGGCGCCCGCCGCGTCGGTGGCGGTGATCTCGGTGAACGTGAGCTCCTTGCCCCGGCGCACGGTGTGGGCGTGGCAGACCAGGTCGGACTGCTTGGCGGCCCCGACGTACTGCACGGTCAGGCTGACCGTCGAGGCGCGTGCGCCCCTGTCGAAGTCGTGGTTCGACCAGGCCGCGCACGCGCCGGCGGTGTCGACGGCCGATGCGATCACCCCGCCGTGGTAGTAGGTGCCGTCGTTCGTGAGGTCGGCCCGGAACGGCACCCTGAGGGTGATGTCGTCGGGTTCGTAGCGCTCGATGACGATCCCGAGGCCACCGATGAAGGGCGTCGTCGGCATGAGATCGCGCACCGCGAGGCGTCTCCGCCGCTGTTCGTCCTCGCTGAGCGGTGGACGGGGGGTCGGGTCGGGCACGGGCGGGATTCTGGTCGCTTTCCCGCGTAAGGAAAAGACCGCACGATCCGATACTTTCCAAGCGTGCACCTGCTCGCCCGCTTCGTCACCTCGGTGGTCGTGGCCGGCCTCGGACTGGCTGGAGCCACGCTCCTGCTCGCGCCGCAGGTCCGCGACTTCTTCACCGCGGGCAGCGCCGGGGCGAGCGTGAAGGTGAACCTGCGTCCCCTGTCCGAGCGGTCGGTCGTCTACGCCCGCGACGGCAGTGTCCTCGCGGTCCTGGCCGATGCCGAGTACCGCGAGCCGGTGCCGCTCTCCCGGGTCCCCGCGCACCTCGTTGCCGCGGTCATCGACACCGAGGACGAGCGGTTCTTCGACCACGGCGCGCTCGACTTCCGCGCGCTCACCCGCGCGTTCTTCACCAACGTCTCCGAGGGCGGTGTGCTCGAGGGAGGATCCACCATCACGCAGCAGCTGGTGAAGAACGCGGTGCTGACGCCCAAGAAGGATGTCAACCGCAAGATCAAGGAGGCCGCGCTCTCGTTCCGGCTCGAGAACCAGATGACGAAGCGGCAGATCCTCGAGCGCTACCTCAACACCGTCTACTTCGGCAATCAGGCGTATGGCGTGCAGGCGGCCGCGCGGCGTTACTTCAACCTCGACGTCAAGCAGCTCAGCACCGGCCAGTCCGCGCTGCTCGCCGGCATCATCCGCAACCCGGTGGGCTACGACCCCTTCGCGTTCCCCGAAGCGGCCCGCGCCCGTCGCAGGCAGGTGGTCGAGCGCATGCTGCGGCTCGGCGACATCACCGAGGCCGAGGCCGCTTCGATCGACGCCGAGCCCCTCCCTGCAAAGAGCACGGTGCCGAAGGCCCCCGACGACTACTTCGCCGAATACGTGAAGAACTCGCTGCTGCGCGACACGCGGCTGGGCGACACGCCCCAGGAGCGCTATCGAGCGGTCTTCCAAGGGGGGCTCGCCATCCACACCACGCTCGACCCGAAGCTGCAGGCCTTGGCGAAGATCGACGTTGCCGCCAAGCTGCCCGACACCGGCGGCCGTTACAACGCCGCGCTGGTCGCGGTGGAGCCCGACACCGGCGCGGTGCGCGCGCTCGTCGGCGGCCCCCAGTTCCAGCAGTCGCAGTTCAACCTCGTCACCGACGGCATCGGCCGGCAGCCGGGCTCTTCGTTCAAGGTTTTCACGCTCGTGGCTGCCTTCGAGCAGGGCTACGGCCCGCGCGACACGATCAACGGCTCGTCACCTTGTCCGGTCTCGATCCCGGGCCAGAAGCCCTACTCGCCCGGAAACTACGAGGGCTCGCGCGGCGGCACGGCCACGCTCACCACCCAGACCGCCCGCTCGACGAACTGCGCGTACATCCGTCTCTCGCAGATCGTGGGCCTCGACAAGGTGGCGGAGACCGCGCACCGCATGGGGATCCCCGAGGGGGTGCCGATCGACCCCATCCCGTCGATGCCGCTCGGCAGCAAGGAGGTGCACCCGCTCGACATGGCGTCGGCATATGCAACGCTTGCGGCCGATGGCATCCACCACGCGCCGTACTTCGTCGAGAGGGTCCAGGACGCGGACGGCAAGACCTTGTTCGCAGCGAAGCATGACGGTGAGCGGGTCATCTCCCAGCAGGTCACCCGGATGGCGACCCAGGTGCTGCAGGAAGTGGTGAAGCGGGGCACCGGCACCAAGGCGCGCCTCGTCGACCGTCAGGTCGCGGGCAAGACCGGCACCGCCGAGAACAACTCCGATGCCTGGTTCGTCGGCTACACGCCGCAGCTCGCCACGGCGGTATGGATGGGCAACCCCCGCACGAATGCCGACCGGATGGTGATCCGGGGCACGGAGGTGACGGGAGGCAGCTACCCCGCGACCATCTGGGGCGCGTTCATGAAGGACGCGTTGGCCGATCAGCCCTCGATCGACTTCCCCGCGCCCGACCCGAAGGAGATCCCGCGCGCGCGCTATCTCGATCCGCGCCGGCTGCGGAAGGGGTACACCGAGCCCACGACCCTGCGCCGGCGCACGCTGCCCTACACTCCGCCCAGCACGGTCACGAGCCCGCCGACGCGCTCCAGCCAGGTGCCTCCGCCCGTCATCCCGCCCGCGCCGACCGTGCTGCCGGGCGCCACACCACTGGGGGGGACACCACCGTGACCGCCTTCGACGAGCTTCTCGTCGTGCAGCAGCACGACACCGCGGTCGAGCAGCTCCGCCACGGTCGCGCCACCTTGCCCGACCGCGCCCGGCTCGACGCAGTGGGCGAGAGGCTGAAGGCACTCGAGGCGACGGCCGCCGAGGTCGGGGGCCAGCGCGACGGGGTGGCCCGCCATCAGCAGAAGCTGGAGGACGAGCTGGCTTCGCTCGAGGAGAAGCTGGTCATGCTGGAGAAGCGCATGTACTCGGGTACGGTCACTGCGCCGCGCGAGCTCCAGGCCATGCAGGCCGATTCGGAGGCGTTGAAGCGGCGCCAGTCCGCTCTGGAGGACCAGGTCCTCGAGACGATGGCGGAGCGCGAGCCGCTCGATGCGCGACTCAACGAGCTCGACACCGACCGTCGGGCGCTCGACGCGGAGTCCGGTGAGCTGCGGGTCGCCATCGCCGAAGCCGAGTCCGCAATCGACGCCGAGCTGGCCTCCGAAGAGGCGGCGCGGACCGACGCCGTCGCGTCCATCCCACCCGATCTGCTCACCCTCTACGAGCAGCTGCGGGCGCGGCTCGGCGGCATCGGCGCGGCCCGACTGGTGAAGGGCTCGTGCACCGGGTGCCACCTCGCGCTCCCGGCCACCGAGGTCGATCGCATCAAGCGTGAACCGCCCGACGCGATCATCCGCTGTGACCAGTGCGGCCGCATCCTCGTGCGCTGAGGGCGACCCCCATGTCGTGTTGATCCTCGTGCGCCACGGGCAGACCGCGGCCAACCGTTCGCGGGTGCTGCTCGGTCGGTCCGACGTTCCCCTCACCGACCTCGGACGCGCCCAAGCGGCATCCACGAGCGCGGCTGTGCGTGCCACGGGCAACGTGGTGGCGGTCGTCGCCAGCCCGCTCATCCGGGCGCGTGAGACGGCCGCGTGCTTCGACCTTCCGGTGGAGATCGACGAGCGCTGGATCGAGCTGGACTACGGCGGCTTCGAGGGCCGACCCCTCGCCGAGGTGCCCGCGGACCTCTGGGCGCGGTGGCGGGCCGATCCCGAGCTCGTGCCCGACAGTGGCGAGTCGTTGGCGGCGTGTGGACGCCGCGTGCGGAGCGCCTGCGAGGACCTGTGCACCCGCGCCGCGGTCGACGACGTCGTCGTCGTGACTCACGTCTCACCGATCAAGGCGGCTGTCGCGTGGGCCGTCGGCGCGGATGACGGCGTGACCTGGCGCCTGCACTGCGACCTTGCCTCCGTCACGCGCATCGCGGTTGGCGCCCGTCTACCCGTGCTGCACTCCTACAACGAGGTGGGCCACCTCGCACCCTGAGGGTGTGAGCCGTCGGCCGGGGAGCTGCGGACGCTGGGAGAGTGCGGGTGGGGCGAAGACCGATCCCGTCGGGGGGGTAGGGCACGAGACCAGTCCTTCGCCCTCACCCAGCAGTAGGGGATCGGCGCTCGGCAGGGGCACCTGTAGCGAATTTGGTGCTTCACTCGTAGACTCGGGCGGGGATCGACGACCGATACCGTGTCGGGGGCTGGAGTGGAGCGCAGCCTGGGGAGAGCACAGCCTGGGGAGGCGGCATGCACCGTGCTCGGGTCGTGGCTGCCGGCGCCGTCCTCGGCGTCGCGCTGCTGGAGGGCCCGGCCGCGGTCGGCGCGACGCAGCCGTTGGCGGCGCTCTGGAAGATGGACGAGACCTCGGGCACCGTCATGCGCGACTCCGTCGCGAGCCACACCGGCACCCTCCATTCCGTCCAGCTCGGGGTGTCCGGCTTCAAGGGGACCGCGTACGGATTCACCGGCTCGAGCTACGTCTCCGTCCCCTCGGCGGGTGACCTCAACCCGGGGAGCGCGAACATCTCGATCACCGTGCACCTCAAGGCGACCAGCGCCCCCGCGTCGCCGGATTGGGACCTGATCCGGAAGGGTCTCTACGAGACCGCCGGAGGCGAGTACAAGATGGAGTACCAGCCCTCCGGGCAGGTCTCTTGTGGCTTCAAGGGCTCGGCCGGGTACGCCGAGCTGATCGCGGGACCGGCGGTGAACAACGGCCAGTGGCACACCGTGCGCTGCGTCAAGACCTCCTCCAGCATCCAGGTGGTGGTCGACGGACAGACGTTCTCGATGGCCGCCACCATCGGTTCCATCGCCAACACCGCGCCGGTCGTCATCGGCGCTCGACCCGGCTCCGAGTTCTTCAAGGGCTCGCTCGACCACGCCAGCATCCGAGTGGGCTGAGGCGCCGCAACTCGCGATAGGCCGGACGGCTCAAATGCGCTCAAGGTTTTGAGCTGGGTGCCGACAAACCAGGTGTTGGGACCCCCCTCCCAGCTTGCGCCCGGGCCCTTGGGTCGCCGGGTCGCGCCTCGCGCTTCTTGTCGCGCTCGACCACCGTGACGGTGGTCCGGCGCGACGAAGAGGCCGTCGCACGCGTCGGCGACGTCTGACCCGTCCCGGATCTCGCGTAGCGTCGCTGGGACCGGAGCGCCCGCACGATCTGGAGCCATCGATGACGACCACTGAGCCCGGCCCGCTCGCGATCGACGAGATGACACGCATCGACGCCTGGTGGCGGGCGGCCAACTACCTCTCGGTCGGGCAGATCTACCTGCTCGACAACCCCTTGCTGACCGAACCGCTCCGCCCGGAGCACGTGAAGCCCCGTCTCCTCGGTCATTGGGGCACGACGCCGGGCCTCAACCTGGTCTACGCGCACCTCAACCGGTTGATCCGCGAGCACGACCTCGACGTCATCTACATCACCGGACCGGGTCACGGCGGCCCCGGCCTGGTGGCCAACACCTGGCTCGAAGGAACGTACAGCGAGGTGTACCCGTCGATCGGACGCGACGCCGCCGGCATGGCGCGCCTCTTTCACCAGTTCTCGTTCCCGGGCGGCGTGCCCAGCCACGTCGCGCCCGAGACGCCCGGCTCCATCCACGAAGGCGGTGAGCTCGGCTACTCGCTGGCCCACGCGTTCGGCGCGGTGTTCGACAATCCCGATCTGCTCGCGGTGTGCGTGGTCGGCGACGGCGAGGCCGAGACAGGTGCGCTCGCGGCGAGCTGGCACGGCACCCAGTTCCTCGACCCGGTGCACGACGGCGCCGTGCTCCCCGTCCTCCACCTCAACGGCTACAAGATCGCCAACCCGACCGTGCTCGCCCGCATCGAGCCCGAGGAGCTGCTGGACCTGTTGCGGGGCTGTGGCTGGGCGCCGCGGATCGTGGCGGGCGACGAGCCCGAGGTGGTGCACCAGGCGCTGGCCCAGGCGCTCGACGACGTCGTGGCCGCAGTGCACGACATCCAGCATCACGCGCGTACCGGGGGGCGCGGTCCGCGACCGCGGTGGCCGATGATCGTCCTGCGCACGCCCAAGGGGTGGACGGGACCGAAGGAGGTCGACGGCCTTCCGGTCGAGGGAACGTGGCGCGCCCACCAGGTCCCCCTGTCCGAGGTGCGCACGAACCGCGACCATCTCCGCGCCCTGGACACGTGGATGCGCAGCTACCGGCCCGAGGAGCTGTTCGACGAGCACGGGAGGCCGCGCGTCGAGGTCGTCGCGCTCGCGCCGGCAGGGGCGCGACGCATGGGCGCGAACCCGACCGCGAACGGTGGCCTGGTTCTGCGCGACCTCGTGCTGCCCGACTTTCGGGAGTACGGCGTCGAGGTGGGCCGGCCGGGCACGACCCCGGTCGAGCCGACTCGGGTCCTGGGCGCGTGGCTGCGCGATGTCTTCGCGCGCAACACCGAGCCTCGCAACTTCCGGCTGTTCGGCCCCGACGAGACCGAGTCGAACCGGCTCGGCCGGGTCTACGAGGCCACGGGCAAGGCGTGGCAGGCCTCCGTGCTCCCGGTCGACGTCAACCTGAGCCCCGAGGGCCGTGTCATGGAGGTGCTCTCTGAGCATCTGTGCCAGGGGTGGCTCGAGGGTTACCTGCTCACCGGCCGCCACGGTCTGTTCTCGTGCTACGAGGCGTTCATTCACATCGTCGACTCGATGTTCAACCAGCACGCGAAGTGGCTCAAGGTGACCCGCCACCTCGAGTGGCGCCGCCCCATCGGGTCGCTCAACTACCTGCTCACCTCACACGTATGGCGGCAGGACCACAACGGCTTCAGCCATCAGGACCCCGGCTTCATCGACCACGTCGTGAACAAGAAGGCCGAGGTGGTGCGCGTCTACCTCCCACCCGATGCCAACACGTTGCTCTCGGTCGCGGACCACTGTCTTCGGAGCCGGGACTACGTGAACGTGATCGTTGCCGGCAAGCAGCCGAGCCTGAGCTGGCTGAGCATGGAAGATGCCGCCCTGCACTGTGCCCGGGGTCTGGGCATCTGGGAATGGGCGGGCAGCGACGACGGTGAGCCCGACGTGGTGCTCGCCTGCGCGGGCGACGTGCCCACGCTGGAGACGCTCGCCGCGGCCGACATCCTGGGTCGTCGGCTGCCGGCGCTGAAGGTGCGCGTCGTGAACGTCGTCGACCTGATGCGCCTGCAGCCCGAGACCGAGCATCCCCACGGCCTGTCGGACCGCGACTTCGACACCGTCTTCACCGTCGACCGACCGGTGATCTTCGCCTATCACGGGTACCCGTGGCTCATCCACCGCCTGTCGTACCGCCGGTCGAACCACGACAACTTTCACGTGCGCGGCTACAAGGAGGAGGGCACCACGACCACGCCGTTCGACATGGTGATGATGAACGACATGGACCGCTACCACCTGGTGATGGACGTCATCGACCGGGTGCCCGAGCTCGGCGAGCGAGCCGCGCACCTGCGCCAGGAGATGATCGACCAGCGGGCGCGGGCCCGGGCATGGACGCGTGAGCACGGCGAGGACATGCCCGAGGTGCGCGACTGGACCTGGCCGGCCTGAGCCGGGCGCGCGTGCGCATCCTCGTCGTCAACGCGGGCTCGAGCAGCCTGAAGCTGCGCGTCCTCGACCGCGACGACGCGGTGGTGGCGGCGTCAGATCTCGGCCCGATCGACGACCTCGTCGCCGAGGTCCTCGGCGACGAGCTCGAAGCGCTGGGTCCGGTCGATGCGGTCGGCCACCGCGTCGTGCACGGCGGCGCCCGCTTCACCGCACCGGCGCGGCTCGACGACGACGTCGTCGCCGCGCTTCGAGGTCTCGCGGAACTGGCTCCGCTGCACCAGGCGCCCGCGCTGGCGGCGATCGACGCGGTGCGCCAGGCGCTGCCCGACCTGCCCGCGGTGGCCTGCTTCGACACCGCGTTCCACGCGTCGTTGCCCGTCGCGGCCCTCACCTATGCCGTGCCCCGGCGATGGCGCGAGGAGCTCGGCGTGCGCCGGTACGGGTTCCACGGGCTGTCGCACGCTTACGCCGCCCGACGAGCGTCTCGCCTGTTGGGGCTCCTGTCGAACGAGCTGCGCATCGTGACGTGCCATCTCGGTTCGGGTGCGTCGCTCGCCGCCGTCGCCGGCGGTCGCTCGGTCGACACCACCATGGGTTTTACTCCACTGGAAGGGCTGGTGATGGCGACCCGGTCCGGCACGGTCGACCCCGGCCTCGTGCTCTGGCTCCAGCAGCACGCGGGCCTGCCGGCGGCGGAGGTGCTCGACGGCCTCGAGCACGGCGGCGGCCTGTTCGCCCTCGCGGGCACGGCCGACATGCGCGCGGTGCTGGCCGCGGTCGTGGATGGTGACGTCGCCGCCCGACTAGGGCTCGACGTGTACCTGCACCGGCTGCGCGCGGGCATCGCCGCGATGGCGTCGGCCATGGCGGGCATCGACGTCCTCGTGTTCACCGGTGGCGTGGGGGAGCGTTCTGCTGCGGTGCGCGCCGGCGCCGCCGATGGCCTGGAGTTCCTCGGGGTGTCGATCGACGCGGGCCGCAACGAGACCGGGAGCGGCG
Organism: Actinomycetota bacterium; assembly: GCA_005888325.1. Lineage (NCBI taxonomy): Bacteria > Bacillati > Actinomycetota > Actinomycetota bacterium. The sequence goes on along the minus strand of VAWU01000031.1, from coordinate 3,055 downwards.
ACCGCGAGATCGGCACCGACGACGCACGGGTGCGCACGCTCGTCGTCGCGGCCCGAGAGGACATCGAGATCGCCAACGGCGTCCGCGCCGTCGTCGAGCGTCACTGAAACCGACGGGTCGGACAAGGCATCTCGTCGCTCAGTGGCACGACCCGACACCCGAGTCGGTGAACGTCGATCCGAGGACCGACACGAACCGCCAGTCGTAGCTGCGCTTGTGCAGCGTCATCTCGAGCACGCCGAAGGTCTTGTCGTTGCGGACGACGCTGTTGGCGTCCACGCGGTCGATGGGGTCGTGGCTTCGCCCTCCGGTGCCGACGACGAACTCCCGGATGCCACGCGCCGGGTCGGCCCGTCCCCTGGGATCTTGCGGAGCGAAGCGCTCGTAGTCGTGGTCATGACCGACCAGCACGACATCGGCTCCGGCCGCGTACAGCTCACGCCAGAAGCCGTCGGACAGCTTCTCGTCGCCGTGGCGCCCGGAGCTGAACCTGGGGTGGTGCCAATAGGCGAGCGTGCACTGGTTGTGGTGAGACGCGAGATCGGCCTTGAGCCAACGGCCCTGCGCGCTTTTGAGGTTGCAACCGCCGATCGACCGACAGTTCGAGTTCAGCGCGACGAAATGCCAGTCACCGATGTCGTAGCTGTAGTAGCCGCGGTGGTCCGGACCGGCCTTGCCTCCGAAGTACTGGAAGTACCCCCTCGCACCGGCGCTGTTGTACTCGTGGTTGCCCGGCGCGGGATGGAGCTTGGACCCGAACCGACCCCACGTGGATGCGAAGGAGCGCTTGAAGTCGCTCAGGGTGCCGTTCTCGTACTGGTCGTCGCCCAGGAGCAGGATCCCCGCGAGCTTGGTGTCGAGCATCAGGTTCGACGTCGCCCGCTCATCGCAGGCCCGCGGAACCCCGGCGCCGCCGTTGTAGTTGTGGTCCGAGGGAGCGCAGGCGATGTCACCGGCAGCCGCGATCACCGGGGTATCGCCATTTCCGGACGACCGCACCCACACGAGGGCGACCGTCGCCATGGCGATGACCACGACGCCCGTCCCGACGACGAGCATTCCCCCCGTCGGCCGGCGCGTTGACGGCCAGGACGTTCTCGTCATCCGCGGGTCCGCTTCCTTCACGTTTCCTCGATAGTGATAGTCCGCCCCGATAGCCGACACGCGGTACACAGACGGGACGAACCGCGTGTCCGACTCCCGGGGCGGACGCGAGGAGCGTAACGCCCGGACTCTGAGAGGACGATGAAAGGGCGCCGGCCTCAACGACCACGTGAGACGCGGTATTGACCACGCATGCGACGATCGGGCAGCGTCGCGACATGGCATCGTACAACGACGCCGAACCGACCCGTGGCGGCACCGAAGCGCGACCCGAGTTGCGGGTCGCGCGACCCGACGAATCGACTCCTGCCGACGAGATGACCATGGCGCGGGGCTGGCTCACCCACCTCCGCGAGAGCGCGATCTTCAAGCTCGAGGACCTCGACGAAGCGCAACTGCGTTGGAAGCCCGCCTCGACCGCCAACTCCCTCGGCGCGATCGTCGTGCACCTCGGGTACGCCGAACGGCTGTGGCTGCGCGTCATCTTCGACGGCGAGGCGATGGACATGTCGTGGAGGCAGAACATGTTCGTGATACCACCGGCGTGGTCTGTCGACGATGTCGTCCGGTTCTACCGGAGCGAGACTGCCGCCGCCGACGCCGTCCTCGAACGCGCCGCCTCGCTCGACCTTCCCTCTGCGGCGGTGATACGACCCACCACCCTTCGATGGATCGTGAACCACCTGCTCGAGGAGACAGCTCGACACGTCGGCCACATGGACATCACGCGTTAGCTCCTCGACGGCAGGACCGGGCGCTGAGCAGAGAGGCGGTTCGACAGATGACGATCCGGGTCGCATTCCTCCGCGCGGTGAACTTGGGCAAGCGTAGGGTCAGCATGGCCACTCTCGTCGAGGTCGTGGAGAGGCTCGGCTACGACGGGGTCTGGACGCACGTCAACAGCGGCAATGTCGTGTTCGACGCCACCGGCGGTCGCGACGCGATCGAGCACCGGCTCGAGCGCGGCTTGGAGACCGCGGTGGGGTTCGAGGTGACGACGTTCGTCCGCACGGCCACCGAGCTGCGACAGGCCATCGCCGTCGAACCCTTCCCGGTGGGAACGGGCGACACGTACTTCCTGACCTTCCTGAAATCGGCCCCGACGCCTGCACAGCGGCGCGCCCTCGAGGGACTCACCAACGAGTTCGACACGCTCGTGGTCAAGGGCCGAGACGTGCACTGGCGGATGCGTGGCAAGTCGACCGACACGAAGCTGAAGACGAAGGACTGGGAACTCATCATCGGCCGACACCAGAGCACGAGCCGTAACATGACGATGCTCCGCCGGCTCGTCGCGAAGGTCAACGCTCGTGGGTCGAGATCGAACCGGTAGGCGTTCAGACCTTCAGCACGTCGACGTTTCGGAGGAGCTCTCGACGCAGGTGGTCGGGAGCGTTCCCGCGCTGTTCTTCCGCGGCGACCTCAATGCGTTCGGCAGCGACGATTGGTTGCATCGCATCCAACGCGGTCTGTCGCACGTGAACACTGTCAAGTTCCCGACCCTCGGGGGCGGGCTCCTCACGGGCGGTCCACCGTGTCTCAGCGACTTGCGGCGGCGGTTCCTGACCAACCCGACCGCGAGGCTCGACACGGGCGCGTGCGCCAAGGCGTCCCCGCCGATTCGTTTCGTGACGCGCAGCGACTGAGACTTCCCGGGAGCCCGACCACTCACTGCGAAGTCGTTTGCGCCGTGGGTGAGTGGATCGCAGTCGTGTTTGACATGAGCCACGGCGGTGAGAACACTGACCACACTCCGTTGGGTCTTGTCTCACGTCACGTAGTCGAGACCAGTCGCGGCGGTGGCAGCTTCGCTCGGTGACGCCTTGGGGGGTGCCGCGGCAAGAAAGGTTGGTCCGCGTGGGTCAGTTCAGCGAACGGGCAGGGCGAGACGACATCCTCCCGGACCGGCGACGACGCGCGCCACGAAGGACGGTCTCGGTGATCGCCATCG
>VAWU01000030.1:133930-137392 GCA_005888325.1 Actinomycetota bacterium | reverse complement strand
CACCCTCGCCAACGCGGGCAGCTTCGACCTGGCCGACAACGCCCGCATGTACGACCAGGACAACCTTGGCAACAAGGTGACCAACACCGGCACCCTGACCAAGCTCACCGGATCCACCAACCCCGCCTACGTGTACGTGGCCTTCGACAACGACGGCGCGGTGCGGGTGGGCTCGGGCAACCTGAACCTCAGCGCGGGCAGCGGAGGCGTCTCCACCGGCAGCTTCGAGGCGGGGGGCGGAGCGGTGCTGGGGCTCGACGGCGCCCACACCCTGGGCGGCACGCCCCAGGTGAAGGGCGCGGGGGTCGTCCAGATCTCCGGCACCGTCGACGGCACCTTCAACCTCAACGCCACCGCCGGCACGCTCGAGCTCGCCGGCACCCTCAGCGGCGCGGGCAGCCGCACCATCTCGGGCACCTTCGTCTGGAGCTCGGGGACAATCACGGGCACGGGCACCACCACCGTGGCCGCGGGCGCCACCCTCGCCGTCACCAACGCGTTCTGCAATTGCCACTCCCTCGACGGCACCACGTTGCAGAACAACGGCACCGCCTCGATGGCGGTCGACACCTACATCCTCTTCTACAACGGCGCCACCCTCGCCAACGCGGGCAGCTTCGACCTGGCCGACAACGCCCGCATGTACGACCAGGACAACCTTGGCAACAAGGTGACCAACACCGGCACCCTGACCAAGCTCACCGGATCCACCAACCCCGCCTACGTGTACGTGGCCTTCACCAACACCGGCACGGTGCGCGTCCGGCGCGGGGTCCTCAGCGTCGGCGGCGACTACCACCAGACCGCGACGGGCACACTCGCCGTCCCGATGCGGGGCACGACCCCGGGAACGAACTTCGGCCAGCTCCAGATCTCGGGGACGGCGTTCCTCGACGGGATCCTGAAGCTCGAGCCCACGTTCACCCCCGCCCTCGGCAACACCTTCGACGTGATCACCTACGGCGTCCGCTCCGGGAGCTTCGGCAGCGTCCAGGGCGCGAGCATCGACAGCACCAGGGTCTACCGGGCGCACTACGAGGCCACCGGTGTGACCCTCGTCGTCGAGTCGCCCGCCGCGCCGGCGAACCATGCCATCACGGTGTCGAAGACCGTGAGCCTCGAGCTCTCGAAGCCGAACCCGTGCAGCCAGAACTTCGGTCCCGCGTGCACGACACCGTCCGAGGTGACGGTGTCCGCGCCTGCCTACGGTGGCCACCCCAACGCATCGGTCATGATCGTGCTCTGCAACCGTCAGGTGCTCACCGAGCCCAACGTCGACGGCACCGGGGGCGACGGCGACCCCCTCGGCGCGTGCGACTTCGGCAACGGGCTCGGCGTGTCCGGCTCGATCAATCTCGACGCGAGCGGGAACTTGCCAGGGCCGTTCACGCTTCAGCTCCCCTCCGACTACAGGCTCACGGGCATCGACGGTCAACCCAGCCCCAACACCGACGGGCTGTGCCCGCCGACCTCGGCCCAACTCGCGGCAGGCTGGACCTGCTCGATCGTCGTCGCCGAGTTCGACCCGTCGCACCCAGGCCGCACGCCCGCGGCGGTCGGCTTCAAGGACGTCTTCGTACGGTCGCCCGTTCCCACGCTGCAATGCGGCGGCGCCGCGTGCCCCAACCCGACGACGCCGGGCACGGTGGTCACCATGACGGGGGTCCGGTTCCCGTGCAAGGTCATCACGCCTGACAACCCCGCGACGTCGACCTACGACGGGTTGTGCAGCACGCGGTGGGGCGCGGCAGGCGACCTGACCGTCCTCCTGAAGAACAACACGACAGGCGCGCTCACGGCGGTGACGCCCAAGAGCGTCGTCACCAACGTGAACGGCAACTACACCGTCACGTTCACCATGCCCGCGCTTACCACCGGCAGCGGGCTCTACAAGGTGTTCGCCCACGCGGGTGCGTGCTCCGGCGCGTGCCAGACGGCCAACTTCAACGCATCGGGAGCATCGCTCCGACGCTGAGTCGTCAGTTCGTCGTGCTCCAACACGACGCCACGGCAGGGTCGTCACCCTCTGACCGGCGGAGAGCCGTAGGGCTATCGTGCACGGGTGAGCTCGGAGCAGCTCGCGGCGGCACGCGACGCCTTGGCCCGCGGCGACGTCCTCGTCGCGTACGACCTGGCCGTGGGCGCGTCGAGGGGCGGTCCGACCGATCTCGAGGCGCGTTATGTCGCGGCGCTCGCGTTGGCACGGTCGGGTGCGCTGGATCGTGCGGCGCCAGAGGCGGCCCGGCTGCGTCACGACGTGGACCGCGCGGCAACTGCATCGGTCCGATTGCGGGAGGACAGCGCCGCGCTCGAAGCGAGAATCAGCAAGGACATGGCCCTGCGAGCCCCGAGGGGAGCCCAGCCGGCGTGCTTCGCGGAAGCGGCTGACCGGTACGAGGCGACCGTTGAGCGGTTCAATCGGCACTACGCATGCATCAACGCTGCGACGATGCGGCTATTGGCCGGGGAGGTCGCTCGCGCACACGAGCTGGCACGTCGCGCCCTGGAGCTGGCAAGCACACAGCCACTGGCCGACGCCGAAACGCGGTATTGGGCGGCCGCAACGACGGCCGAGGCGCATCTCATCCGGCGAGACGTCGGCGCGGCTCGTCAGGCGCTGAAGCTGGCGGCCTCGTTGTCGACGGGCGACTGGGGAGCGCGTGCCGCGACCCGTCGGCAGCTCGAGGTGGTGTGCTCCGTGATCGGTGTCGGCCGAGAGATTCTCGACGTGCTCCGAGTCCCCGCGGTGATCCACTACTGCGGGCATCTCATCGCCGGAGCTGCGGGGTTGGGGCGCTTCCCGATCCGACTCGCGCAACAGGTCAGTGCGGATGTTGCGGCATATTTGGACGATCGCGCGGTGGGCTTCGCCTATGGGTCGCTGGCGTGCGGTGCGGACACGATCGTCGCCGAGGCGGTGCTGGCGCGCGGCGGCGAGCTCCACGTGGTGCTCCCATTCCACACCGCTGAGTTCGAGAAGGTCTCGGTCGAGCCGGCGGGTGCTGTTTGGCTGGATCGCTTCCGCGCCTGTCTCGCACGCGCTACGTCGGTGATCCATGCGTACGATTCGGCCTACCTCGGTGACGATGGGCTGTTCGGCTATGCATCCCGCATCGCCATGGGACATGCGATCAATCGCGCCCAGAGTCTCGGTTCCGAGGTGGAGCAGCTCGCCATCTGGGACGAGAAGCCTCCGGTGAGCGGCACCGAGCGCAACATCGACATCTGGCGACGGACGGGTCGGCCGACGCACGTCACCTCACTCCGATCTCGCACGCCACCACCCGGCGCGCCACCGGAGACGCAGCCCACGCACCCGCCGCGCGCGATTCGCGCAGTCATGTTCGCCGACTTTCGCGGCTTCAGCGGTCTCTACGACGAGCACTACCCCGCCGTCCTCCAGCGGGTGTTCCAGCCTCTCGCGGCGGTGGTGGACCGCTACGGAGAGAACGCGTCATGGCG
>VAWU01000030.1:78627-133890 GCA_005888325.1 Actinomycetota bacterium | reverse complement strand
CGCCGCGGCGCGCTGTGCGCTCGAGCTGCAGGAAGCAGTGCAGACGATCGATCTCGTGACGTGTGGGCTCCCGCCCGACTTGTCGCTGCGCATCGGCGTGCATGCGGGGCCCATCTTGCGTTTGGCAGACCCGTTCTGTGGCGCCGACGGTTGGTGGGGCCGGGAGATGACACGCGCCGCCCGCATCGAGCCGCGGACCCCCGAGGGCGAGGTCTACGGCACCGACGCGCTCGCGGCGCTCATCGCGATCGAACCGAGCTCGGGCATCGCGTGCGACTACGTCGGCCGGGTGACGACCGCCAAGGAGTTCGAGACCATTCCGATGTACCGGCTTCGGCGAGAGTGAGCTCGGGACTGGCTCCGTCCACCGCACGCGTCTAGACCTCGCCGGGTGGAATCACCGCTGCTCGCCGTTCTGTCCGAGCCGGACCGTCGAGACTTCCTGGCCCTGGCTCGACGACGAAGGTTCACCGCCGGCCAGATCATCTTCCACGACGGCGACCCGGGCGACACGATGCACCTGATGACGAAGGGACACGTGGCGGTGCGGATCACGACACCGCTCGGCGACGTGGCCACACTTCGCGTCATCCGTGCCGGCGAGTTCTTCGGCGAGCTCGCTGTCATCGCGCCCGGCCCGCGCAACGCGACGGTCGTCGCACTCGACAGTGTCGAGACCCTCGCCATCCACAAGGAGCAACTCGACGAGCTCCGCGCCCGCCGTCCGGCGGTCGAAGGCGTGATCACGAACGCCCTCGTTGCCGAAGTACGGCGTCTCGCGTCGGCGCTCACGGAAGCTCTCTACCTTCCCTCCGAGCCGCGTTTGATCCGGCGGCTGCTCGAGGTGGCGAGCCTCTTCGGTACCCGCGACGAGCCGGCCGCGGTGGTACCGCTCAGCCAGGAGGCGCTCGCTCAGCTCGCCGGCCTCACCCGCCCGACCGCAAATCGCATCCTGCGCCGCGCCGAAGAGCAGGGACTGGTGCGCATCGGCCGTAACAAGGTCGAGATCCTCGACCATCAGACGCTTTCCCGCCGCGCCAAGTAGCGGTCAGATGCTCGTCATCCGGAAACGGCGAAGGAGAGATCTCTCGGCGGCGCGCGAGGCGATGCGGACGCGCCGCGGCCGGAGCGGCTCTGACGGGTACAACGTGCGCCGCACGCTGGAAGCCAGTTCGACGATTCGCCGAAGCTCGGACGGTGTCGCCGCCAACACCGTCATGCGGGTGGAGGCCACCGTGGTGACATCGGCTCGCGCCTGCCGGTCGAGGGCCTGCTCGCCGATGACCGAACCTCTGCCCACGAATCCCGAATCGCCCGCGGCGTTCGTGGATCGGGCCGTGCCCGCAACGACGACCAGGAACTGACTCGCGAAATCATCCTCTCGGGTCAGCACCGATCCAGGCTGCACGTCGACAGGGCAGAGGAGAGGGGCAACAGCTCGCAGCTCGCGTTGCGTGCACCCCCTGAACAGCTCGATGCCGTCGAGCAGCTGGACCTCCGGATGCGCGTTGCGAGCGAACATGACTCTGTCCTTGTCGCGGTCTCGACGAACAGCGTGCGCCCCCGGCCCCCGATCGGTCCGTCACGGCCACGACAGAGCGACCGTGTCGGTGGCGACACGGGAGCTCAGACGTGGGTTCCGCCTCCGACTAGCGGACTATTGGTGGACGCCGTCGAGAGCCGGGCCTGAATGCCGGCGAGAGCTCGGCGAGGAGCCGCTGCGTCTCGCGGGGGCCACGCAGCCGCACGAGGCGTGCGCCGCCTCCGTAGCGCTTCACCGCCTCGAGCGCGCGCGGTCGTCCCTTGGTGGGATAGGTCCAAACCCAGGCGAGGAACGCACGGTCGAGCCGCTCGTCGCAGCCGGCGGCGCGGTCGTAGCGAGGTTTGCCTCGGTAGTGCTGCCAGCGCCGGACCACCCGCCACAGGCATCGGATCCGGCCGTAGTCGAGCATCACGATCGTGTCGGCGCGGCTCAGGCGTACGTCGAGGGTGGGTTCGTGGTTGCCGTCGATGATCCAGGAGTCGGCTTGGACGAGCTTCTCCTGTGCGGCGCGCCAGTCGGGCTGGGGCGTCTCCACCCATCCGGGCCGCCAGAACAACTTGTCGAGATGGAACACCGGGATGCCGAGCTCGTTGCCCAAGTGACGCGCGAAGGTCGACTTGCCCGACCCGCCGGAGCCGATGATCGCGATCCGCTTACCGAAGACGGGTGCTCCGCCGTCGGATCCGATCCTTGGGGTGACGTCGCTCAACGACCGTCGTCCACCGGTGACGACGTGAGGGGCTGAGTCGCCTCGGGTCGGGAGATCCGCTTGAACTCGCGCGACGTGTGACCGGTGACGATCGCCGCTGTGCGAGCGCGCGCGGACGCCGATCGCGGAAGGCCGAGGAGCGGACCCAGCTCGCCGAAGTAGCCGCCGGGGCCCACCACGCGCACGGTCTCCTTGGTCCCGTCCGCGCGGTCGCGCAGGAGCTCGACCTCGCCTTCGTCGACGAGATAGACGAAGTCGCTCGCAACGCCCTGCGTGAAGAGGAACTGTCCGGCCGCGAGGGGCAGGCGCTGGGGCGGCTGCTCCTCGACCGGTGCCCCCTTCGGCAAGAGCTCGATCGTGCGGTCGGCCAGCGGGATGAGGCGCTCGTCGTGGGTCGCGATCACCACCATCCGTCCGGGCGCGGCCAGGCGCCGGACGATGCGGAGCACTTCCTCGACCTGGACGTAGTCGAGGTGTGCCGTGGGCTCATCGGCGACGACCAGCGAAGGCTCGTGCACCAGCGCCCTGGCGATCGCGACGCGCTGTTGCTGGCCACCGGAGAGTGCCTTGGGACGATGGTCCATGCGCTGCTCGAGCCCGACCATCGTCAACAGCTCTTCGGCGCGGGGCCGGGCCTGCCGAAGCCCGAGGCCCGCCAGACGCATGGGCGCCATCACGTTCTCACGCGCGCTCAGGCTCGGGATCAGGTTGAACGCCTGGAACACGATGCCGACGGTGTGCCGGCGGTAGGCCGCCAGCGCCGAACCGTGCAGCGACGTGATCACTTCGCCGCCGAGCCGGATGGTGCCCGACGTGGGGGTGAGGATGCCGGCCAGGCAGGAGAGGAGCGTCGTCTTCCCACACCCGCTCGGACCGAGGAGGATGACGAGCTCGCCGTCGTCCGCGTCCACGTTCAGCGAGTCGATGGGACGCACCAGGTACTCGCCCTGCGTGTACTCGATGGTGAGGTCGCGGATCTCGAGGTGTGACATCACGCCCCCGCGAACGCTGCGGCGGGATCCGTGTTTACCGCTCGGCGCACGCCTGAGAGGCTGGAGAGCACGCCCACGATCACCGCGACGACGGGTAGGACTGCGTACGCGCTCCCGCTGTAGCTGACCGGTAGCGGGATGATCGGTCGGAGCAGTCGAGCCACGCCGATGGCCAATGCCGCGGAGACCAAGCAGGCAATGACCGCCTCGATCGCAAGGCTTGTCACGAGTACGCGCGAAGAGGCGCCCACCGCCTTGAGAACCGCGAAGTCGCGCACCCGCTCCAACGCCGACATGTACATCACCGCGCCGACGATGATGGCGGCCACCAGCCACAGCAGCAGCCGCACCTTGTTGATCGACTGTTCGGCCTGGCGCACCGGTTTGAGCAGATCCGCCTTGACCGCGGACAACGGCAGCACCTTGAGGCCGGGAACGGTCACGGTCGGACTTCCCTCCATGATGATCGAGGTCGCGAGTGGGCCGCCCCCCAACAGTGCCTGGGCGTCCTCGAGACGCAAGAAGGCAGTCGGTGTCCCCGCGAAGTACGTCCGGCCCTCGACGAGCCCGACGACCCTGAACTTGCGGCCCGACATGGCGAATCGCTCGCCGATTCGCAGGTGGAGCTTCTTGTCGACGACCGCGTCACCCTCGGCGGTTGCGGGTCGCCCGGCAACGAGCGAGGGGTCGCCGAAGCCCCCCTTGCGATGGCCGACCACGTTGACGGTCCTGGCGTGCACACCTTCGCCGACGGTCTGGGGAAAGAGGATGACCGGGTCCGCCTCACGGACTCCCGGGGCCCTGGCGAGGTCGTCTGCAAGACGCGCCACCACCGGTGCGAACCCCGTGAACGGTCCCGAGGCGCCGGCCCGGATGACCCAGTGGTCGCCACCCATGGCGCCGAGCATCCGGTCGGCTTCGGTCTCGAAGCCCTGTCGAATGCCGGTCACGAGAAGGGCCATGCCGAAGACCAGTGCAGTACCCACCACCGCGATCAGGAACTGACGGCGTCGGAACTGGATGTTCCGCAGAGTGATGTTCCACATGGGCGCCTCCCCAGAGGACCGTGATGTTACTCAGACGACTGCTCGGGCCTCGGATGGGTCCCGTGCCGCGATGGCAACGAGGCGAGCAAGCTGGGAGCGGGATCTGATGCCCAGCTTGCGGTAGACGCAAAGGAGATGGGACTCCACCGTCCTGCGACTGAGGAACAGCGATGCTGCGACCTCGTTGTTGGTGGCTCCCTCCGCCACGAGCAATGCGACGCGCAGCTCCCCGGGCGTCAGCACCTCTCCGAGGGCGGGCATGGCCTCGAGGGAGACGTGGCGGCGAGAGCCGTCGATGCTTCGAATGTCCATGGGCCCATCATGGGTACTGCGACGAGCCCGGTCTGTGTCCTCGGCGACACAGCGGATGGAAACGCCGACTACCGGAAACTCGTGATTTCACTGATGCGCGACGTTCAAGCAGTAGGAAGACCGAGATGGCCGAACTGCGTGATAGTCGATGACTCAAGCCGCTGTCACCGAAGCGGAAGGACGACCGCGGCAACGCACGCCAAGACCATGCAGAGCAGCATGACCGCGAAGATCGTCTTGATGGCGCTCTCCTCACTCGGACCGGCGCTCTGTCGAGGAGGCGGATGGCGATGTTCGACCATTCCGACCGGGCTCAGAAGCCGACTAGCAGGACGCCCAAGGCGATCCAGGCGAACGTGATCAGCGTGGCCAGCGCGAACGAGATGCTCGCCAATCTGATCAGCGAGTCCGTCGGACCGTCGTGCGGGAAGGTGTCGATCTCTTCGGTTGTGAACATGGGCTCATCATGCGGACCGGGGCGGGCGGGGTCTGTGTCCACGGCGACAGAACGGATGTAAAGGGCGAGATCTCAATGATGGGCGTGGAGGCTCGCTCCCCTAGAGTCACGAGACCGGCGAGGCGCGTCGCTGCCGGCGCGCTGAGGGGTAGACGATCGCACCGCGAAGAACGCGAGCGCGTCGGACGGTCGGTTTGGTCCTCGTCGTCAATCTGATGATCCTCGCCCCGGTGGCGTCTCCACCGGGCTGATCGAGGGGCCTGCGATCGTGCCCGACTCTCAAACCGCCGGCGTCGACGGCACCTACACCATCACCTTCCCCATGCCGTCGGCCGCCGCGCCGGGCGAGACGTACAAGGTCGTGCCCCACGCCCCCGCGTGCGCGCTGCGCTGCACCAGTGGCACCGCCAACGCGGCGGGCAAGTCTTCCGCCACGCCTGAGGTTCTACGCGGCGAGGTTGTTGCCGCGCGCGGCAGGTGCAACATGCCGAGCTGCGGATTCGGGCGGCACCGTTACGCGTGCCGGAAGAACTTGCCCGCCGCGTTGAACTGGCCGCTCTCGCACGGGAACGTGCACGTCGGCGAGTGGGGCACGATCTTGTAGGTCTCGCCCGGTCCCGCCACCGCGGGCATGGTGAAGGTGATGGTGTAGCCCCCGTTGGGCGAGGCGCTCTGGGAGGTGGGGACGATGGCCGCCCCCTCGATCAACCCGCTCGACACCCGCTTCAACAAGATGGTCTTGTTGGTCCAGGCCCCCGTGCAGGATCCGTCGTAGGCGACGGTGGTGGGGTCGTCGGGGATGATCGTGCGACAGGGGAACTGCACCCCGTTGAGCGTGACCGACGTGCCCGTCGCGATGGAGGCCGGGCACGCCCCGCCGCCACAGGTCATGGTCGGGATGGGCGACTTCAGGAACACCTGTCGGTAGGAGGCCTCCAGCGGTGGTGCCTCGAGGTGGGCGGGGTCGTACTCCGCCGCGTGCACGATGCAGGTCCAGCCCGCGGCGATCTGGGCGGTGGTGGGCGGGCAGACCGCGGCCGGGTTGGTGGCCGCCCCACCCCCGAGCGGCGTGAGCGTGGCGTTGGCCGGCATCTCCAGGTTCACGCTTCCGGGGAGGTTCCCACCCGCATCGAGAGTCAGGGTGCCGCTGTTGGGCACGCCCACGGGTCCCAGGCCCACGCCGTTGCCGTAGTCGCAGCCTCCGAGCACGTCTCCCCCGCCGCCGGAGCCGTCCGCGTTGGGCTCGGCCAGGGCCTGGGCGTTGCACAGCATCACCTCGAACGAGGCGCCGGGGTCACCCGCGAACGCCGGGGCCGACACCGTGGTGGCCGAGCCCGCGGGGTCGGTGCAGGTGGGCCCGTAGTTGGACGAGCAGGGGTCGGGCTTGTTCACCCGCAGGCTCACCGTCTTCGACAGCGTCACCGGGTGCACGACGCCGGGAGCGGCCGGGTTGCCGTTGGAGCACACCCGCCGGCGACAGTCGACGCGCACGCGGAACGACGTGGCCTCGGTGTTGGTGGCGCCCGCGGGGTCGGTGGCCTTCAGCCGCACCGTGTAGGTGCCGGGCGCCCAACCGCTCAGCGGCGGGGCGAGGTCCACGCTGGTGCCGGTGCCGACGACCGCGGGCGAGCCCCCGGGTGCGGTGAGCGACCACTCGAGCGCGCTCCCCGTGAGCTCACCCGTCTCGGGGTCCTTGCCCGAGCCCTTGAGCGCCACCGAGTCGAATTGGGAGACGACATCGGCCGGCCCCGCCGGGGTCTCGGTGGCCGCGGTGGGGGCCTTGGGCCCCGACACCACGGGCGTGTCGTCGATGGGATCGGGTGGGACCCGCGTGAAGCCGTCGGTGATCGCCGCGTTCAGCTTTCCCCCCTCGCACGCCAGCGCGGCGTCGAAGTTGCGCTCGAAGGACGCGGTCGCGCCCGCCAGCGCTTCCGGTCGCACGCCCACGGCCACCGGGTAGACGGTGCCGTCGGGACACGTGTAGAGCAGGTCACCGCGCACGTCGTCGGGGAAGTCGTCGGTGCTCTTCCACGTGATCGGCTGCTGGCCCGCCGCCGGCGGGGCCTGGTCGTGTGCGAAGACGTCGTTGGAGCCGTTGGTATCACTCCCGACGAGGTTGTTGGCCGTGGAGAAGAAGGCCACGAGTCGACCGTCGGCTGTCATGTACGCATTCCCCTGCGTGTCGCTGACGCCCGACGCCTGGTTGCCCGAGCTGTCGACGCTGATGCGGTCGGTCGTACCCACCTGGCGGTCGCGTCGGAAGACGTCGAGCTGGCCGTTGGTGTCGTTCGCGACCATGTTCGTCGCAGTCGAGATGAACGCGACGTAGCGTCCGTCGGCACTGATGGCCGGGAAGTCCGCGTTACCGTCGCCTTGGGTGCCGGCGCCGGCGACGCTGACTCGCTCGGTCGTACCCCCGTTCGCGCCGCCGCGGTCGCGCACGAAGATGTCGTCGCGGGCGTTCGTGTCGCCAGTCACCAGGTTCGACGCGCTCGATCGGAAGGCCACGAAGCGGCCGTCCGCACTGATCGCGGCCTGTTGGCTGACGAGGTTCCCCTGGGCCTCGGTGTCGGAGAGGCTTGCCAGCTCGGTCGCGCCGGTGGTGAGGTCGTGCACGAACACGTCGGGCTGTCCGTTCGTGTCGCCCGGCACCAACGTCGTCGAGTGCGACTGAAACGCGACGAAGCGCCCGTCCGCGCTGATCGCCGGGAAACCCCCCTGTCCCGGCACGCCCGTGCTGCTTACGCTGGCCCGCACCGTGGTGCCGGCCTGGCGGTCGCGAACGAACACGTCGTTCTCGCTGTTCGTGTCGCCGCTCACCAGGTCGGACGCGAGGGAGTGGAAGGCCACGACGTTGCCGTCCGCGCTGATGGACGGGTTCGTCGAGGTGTTGTTCCCGCCCACACCGCCCGTGGAGACGCTCACCCGCTCGGTGGTGCCTGACTGGCGGTCGCGCACATAGACGTCGTCCCAGGTGTTGGTGTCGGCGGCGACCAGGTTTCCCGCACTGGTGAAGGCCACGTAACGGCCGTCGCCACTGATGGCGGGGAAGGCGCTGGCCCGGTTGGACTGCGCGCCCGTGCTGCTCACGCTGACCCGCTCGGTGGTGCCCGACTGGCGGTCGCGTACGAAGATGTCCTGCTGCCCGTTGGTGTCGCCTGTCACCAGGTTGGTGGCCGCGGATCGGAAGGCGACGAAGCGGCCGTCGGCGCTGAACGACGGCTCGTCGCTCCCGGCCGTCGCCTGCGCTCCTGAGCTGTCCACGCTCACCCGCTGGGTGCCGACGGCGCCCGCGATCGGGGCCTGAGCGTCGATCGTCGTCACCTGCGGGGGAACGGTGCGGTTACGGCTGTAGAGCAGCACCGAGGTGGGCGCGTCGGGCTGGCCGTTCCACAGCTCGATGGTGTTGGCCCCGGTGTCGAAGGGAAAGGCGACGGAGAACAAGCCGAAGGTTGAGGCCTGGCCCGCGGGACCGCCGTCGTGGGTGGAGTCGTCGAACGCCACCCCTACCCCGTCGTCCCGCAGGATGTTGGCCCCGTCGCGTTGCACGAGACGGTACGTGCTGAAGGGGTCGATGTCGGTGCGGGCCGTGCCTCGTGCCCAACCGGACTCGACCACGTCGGTACCCGCGGGGGTGCCGTCGGTGCTGCCCGAGATCACGAACGTTGGGTCGGCTCCCACCCCGACCGCGGTGCCAACTGTGCCCGGCACGGTGCACTGGGAGTTGGTGGCGCCCAGCTGGCACTGGATCCAGGCCCAGTCGGCCGGCTCGAACAGCACGTTGGTGTTGTTCCAGGCGCCGGAGGAGAGCTTCATGGCCGAACGATCGTCAGCGAGGAAGGCGCGCTTGGCGACGTTGTAACCGCGGTTGGGCGCGGTGACATCGGCGGCGATGTTCGGCGAATGGTGCTTGTTGAAGTCGTCGTCGCGGTTCTCCGGGACTGCGCCGAGCGTGTGGGCGATCTCCATGGCCATGAGCGCACCGGTCATCGACGGGACAGTCGAGGTGTCGGCGATGACCCGCACCCACGCCTGGTTGGCCGGCACCGTCGAGGGGACGGTCGGAACCGCCGCGTACCCCTCCGCGCAGCTGTCGCTGGAGCCCAGGCTGACTCTCTCAGACACGACGCCTAGCACGCGGTCGGCGGTGGCGGCGGGGTTGGCCGCGTTGGCCGCGTTCCAGGACTGGAGGAACTGGCTCAACAGGGGCTGGAGCGACGACCAGTTGGTCGACTTGCCACAGAACTTGCCCGCCGCGTTCAGGAGGCCCTGCGGAAACGCGGCGGTCGGCTTCGACAGGTCGAGCAGCGTGGGGGTGATGGTGTAGCGCACTCCGCCCGCGAGCGACTTGAGGTCGCCTGTGGTGTCGGACACCGGCAACAGGCGCGCCAGAGTGGTGATGCCCTTCTGGGTGGTGGTCTTGTCCGTGTCGTTGAACTGGCTCGCGTAGGTCTGGCGGGCGTCACCCATGGGCACCACGAGGATGCGCAGGGCGTTGGTCCTCTTCTCCACCGTCACCTTCAGGGGCGCGCCCGAGCTGAGGGTGGTGAAGGTGGCGGTGCCCGCGACGGGGGTGGCCGACGAGGACGTCTTCGCCTGGTAGTTGACCGTGGCCCTGAAGGTCACGTCGAAGCTCGCGGTGGTGTAGCTGGGCGTGAGGTAGCTGCCCGGGAGCACGAACTTGGGATCGGCGGGGGCGTCGAGGGCGGGCGCCTGGGTGTAGCCCACGATGGCCGGCGGTGTGATGGAGGCGGTCGGCGAGAACGGGCTCAGGTTCAGGGTCAGGCCGCTGCCGTTGTCGGCGGTGAGGGTCGCGCCGGTGACGGCGATCGACTCTCCATTCGTCGCGCACGACGGCAGGCTGAGGTAGAGCCGTACCAAGGTCTGCTTGCCCCGGGCCACGGTGGCGTAGGAGCCGACCCCCTGATTGGCGGTGATGTCACGCAGCTGCGGCCTGACGTCACACGCCGCCGCCGCGGGCGGCAGGTCGGGACCGACCAGGCCCGCCACCATCAGCACTACGACCGATACCGCGGCGCGCCGCCGCCGAGACTGGCGCTTCGCCATGATCACCCCTCTTGCACGACGTGAACGCGCCGCTTCCACTCGCACGACGCACGACCCTCAGCATGTGCCCGTCGCCGCCCGATGTCTGTCGGCGAGGACACACTTCAGCGTGTTTCTGGCGGAATGCTTTCGCCAGAGTCTGTCATTCCCGCCGCCCGCGATCGAGGGACGAAATGCCCGGCCCGGGAGGTTCAGCCGATCTGCATCGTCCCTGGCCGGACCACCCGAGCGCGTCGTCGGTGCCGGTCGTATGATCCACGCCGCTGGGGGAGGCATCCGTCCCGCCACGGCAACGGCGCTCCCCGCAACGGAAAGGGTCGCGATGGCTGCGGAGATGCGCTTCGAGCGTCACAGGACGCGCGCGGTGGCCCGGTGAGCAGCGGCGGGCTGGTCCAGCCCGGTCAGCAGCTCGGCCTGCTCGAAGGACTCGCGGATGACGAGCTGAAGGCGCTCGAGCAGGCGGTGCGTGAGGTCCGGCTGCCTGCGGGTGCGACGGTGTTCGAGGAGGGCGATCCCGGTGACGCGCTCTACCTCGTGCGCTCGGGCTTGGTCGACGTGGTGGGCCGGGGCCCGGCGGGCGCCGCCGCCCGGGTCGTCACGATCGGACCGGGCGAAACGATCGGCGAGCAGTCCTTGCTGAGCGGGCGACCGCGCTCCGCCTCGGCGGTGGCGCAGACGGGCGTGACGCTGTGGCGGCTCGATCACGCCGACTTCGTCGAGCTACTGGCGTCCTCGCCGCGCTTGGGATCCAACGTGGGCCGCATCGTCAGCGAGCGCCTCTCGGCCGCCAGCCGGGCGCGCGTCGGCCTCCCGAAGGGTCAGACCGTCGTGCTCTGTGCCGCGACGTCGCGCCCGATCGCCTTGGTCGCCGCCGCGCTCACCCGCGAATGCCGGCAGTTGCTGGGCGAGGCACCGATGGTGATCGCGTGCGGCCCGGCCACGGTGTGGGGGCGCGCGTCGTTGCCACGTTCGACGACGATCCACGAGCCCGACGACATTGCCGGCGTCGCCGTCCAAGCGGTGCGTGACCACGCGCTCGTCCTGCTGCTCTTCTGCACCGCTGTTCCCGACGCGCTGCTCGAAGGCGCCGATCGCGTGATCGCGCTCGGAGAGGTCGCCGGGATCGCGTCCCAGAACGGTCATCGCGCCGACGTCGTCGCCGAGTCGCTCGACGGTGCCCACATCGCTGCTCTGGCGCGCACCATCTGTGGTCGTCGCGTGGGCGTGGCGCTGGGGTCGGGCGGTATCCGCGGTTTCGTACACGGGGGCGTGCTCGAGGTCCTCACCGAAGCGGGCGTGCCGATCGATCTCGTGTCGGGTGCGAGCGCGGGAGCGATTGCCGGCGCCCTCTTCCTGACCGGGATGCCGCCCCGCGAGCTCCCTGACGCGATACGCACCGCGGTGTTGACGTCGATCCCGTCGGTCGCCTTGACCGGCGGCTCGCTCCTGACCGGGCGGCGCATGCTCACCTTCCTCCGCAAGCACGTCGGCCGCGAGACGAAGATCGAGGATCTGCCCGTCCCCTTCGTGATCGCCACCACCGATGTCGTCACGCGAGAGGCCGTGCACATCGACTCGGGGCCGTTGGCCGAGGCCGTGGTGGCCTCGGCGACCGTGCCGGGAGTGTTTCCCCCGGTGCCTCTCGTCGGTCGGCGTCTGGTCGACGGGGGCACCGCTGATCCGGTGCCGGTGAGTGCGCTCCGGGCGCGCGGCGCGGACATCGTCATCGCCGTCAACATCATGATGATGGGTCACGGTGCGCTCGGGGCGTTCATCCAGCTGCCACGGCTGCGCTTTCCGACGCCCGGACTGCTGGAGAACCTCTTCATCGGCCTCGACACGGTCATGGCCCAGCTCTCTGCTCACTCGTGTCGTCAGGCGGACGTCATCGTCGCGCCCACGTGCGACGAGGAGCGCTGGTACGACGTGATGCCACGCCGTTCCTGGTCACAGGCGGGCGAGCGCGCCATGCGTGCCGCGCTGCCCGAGGTCCAGCGGTTGCTCAGCCCGAGCGCGCCCCGAGCTCGTGATCAGCGGACGGACGACTTGCTCTCGCCGAACTGAAACCGCCACAGCGCAACGGCCGCGAAGAGCGCGGTGAAGAGGAGGAGCATCAGCGTCGGCAATACCACCGACCCCGCTCCGTCACCCTTCAGGAAGAGCGATCGGAACCCTCGCATCGCCCAGTAGGGCGGTGTGATCACCGCCGCGGTCCGCACCCATGGCGGCAGTGTCTGAATGGGCACCAGCGCACCGCCGAGACCGGCGAGGCCGAGCCCGAACACGTTGGCGAGCGCGCTCAGTTGCAGATACGACCGGCTTACGGCGACGAGCGCGGCAGCCAGCGCCACCAGGCACAGCGGCAACGTGAGCAGAAGTGGCACCAGACCGAGGGGTGCGCGCGGCCAGACCAGACCGAGCACCAGGAACCCCGTTGCGAAGAGCAGAACGAGCGCGCCGAGCACGAAGGCATACATCGGCGCGAGCTTCCCCAGCACGATCTCCCATGGCTTCAGGGCGCTGGCTCGTAGTCGGTCCCAGGTCGACCAGCGGTGCTCGCGGAAGAACGCCTCGCCGACGAACACCACCATCATGAAGCACAGCAGGATGCTGAGGCCCGGCACGACCTGCTCGGCGCCGTTCGCGCGTCGGTAGCCCGCGTCGCGGAGTGCCCCGCCGAACGACGGCTTCGCGAACGCCATTGCGAGCGGGATCATGACGACCAGGGCGAGCGGCCCGGCGTCGTGGCGTATGACCCGAAGCTCGTTGCCCATCACCGCGGCGCTACGCCGGAGCATTCGCCACCTCCACGAGAGCCACGCGCGCCGCCGCCGGCTTCCCCTCGACCTCCGTTTCGAACCGACGGCCGGTCAAGGTCACGAACACCGTCTCGAGGCTCGGGCGGAGGATCTCGATGGAGCGCAGCCGCGAGGTCTCAGGTCCCAGCGCCCCCAGGACGGCGACAACGGCCGCGGCCACATCCTCGGTCGTGACCCGCAACACATGGCCGAGTTGGGCGGTGGGCCACGGCAGGTCGAGCGCCGGCGGAGGACCATCGAAGTCGAGCTCCACCGCGATCGATCCGTACTGCGTGAGCAGGTCGCGGACCCCACCGCGGGCAATCACGCGGCCGTGATCGAGGATCACCGCCTCGGCTCCGAGGTCCTCCACCTCTTGGAGATAGTGGGTCGAGTAGAGGACGGCGGACCCGCCGGCCGCGAGGATGCGAACGAAGTCGACGAGGTGCTGACGGGCACCGACGTCGATACCCGCGGTTGCCTCGTCGAGCAGGACGAGCGGTGGACGGGTGAGCACCGCGCTCGCCACGTGCACGCGGCGCCGCTCGCCGCCTGAGAGGAGCTCGGTCCGCCGGCCCAGCAGGTCGGCGGCGCCGAGCGCCGCAGCCGCCTCCTCGACCCGCGACGCGAGCAGGCGGCCGCGCAAGCCCCCGAGCCGGCCGAAGAAGCGAAGGTTCTCGGCCACGGTCAGGCTCGGGTAGAGGCCGGTCTCCTGCGAGGCAAAACCGATGCGCTCGCGTATCTCCGGTCGCTCGGCCGGGTCGACGCCGTCGACGCGCACCGTTCCCACATCGGGCCGGCGCAGCCCGACGATCGTCGAGACCAGAGTCGTCTTGCCCGCGCCGTTGGGTCCGAGGAGGCAGACAACCTCACCTCGTTCGACGCGCAGGTGCACGTCGACGAGCGCGTGCACGTCGCCGTAGCGCTTCGAGACACCCTTGATCTCGAGCATGCCCGCTTCCCCGCTGTCGCGCCGACGACATCGGAGGGTACTCGCGTCGCGGCGTGCATGTGCCCATCCGAACACGGCTACGAGAGTTTCGCGCTTGCGGATCGGAGCATGGAGAGTTGGACGGCGCCGAAGCTCACCCAGAAGACGTGCGAGCCGATCCCCGCCAGCCAGGCGAACCACTCCAGATGATTGATGATCGCCAATGCGACGATGAGGACGGTGAAGTCCCTCGACGTCACCTCGTTGATGACCGTGTCCACCATCGTCGCCGTGGTGGCGGGCGCCACCGGGTCATTGAACGAGAGGCGGTTCGTCACCGCGAGTGAGGACGCCTCGCCGGGGCGGAGACGGCCCTGCACCCTCACCATCAGCAGGACGACGAGCACGCACATGGCCACACCGATGACCGAGAGCGCTCCCAGCGTCAGCGCGAGACGCGAGCCGAGGCGGCCGGCCGCGGCTTTGGCGATGGCCGCGAAGACGGCCACATTGATGATGTTGTCGGCCGCCACGTCGAGCTGACTCCCGAACCTGCTCGTCTGGAACTTGAGCCGAGCCACCTCCCCGTCCGAGCAGTCGAGGGCCACCGACAGCTGCAGCAGAACGGCACCGAACAGGCCGCTCACGTACCCGCCCCGCCAGAAGAGACCCGCCGCGCCCAGCCCGAGCGCGAGATGGAACCACGTGATCTGGTTCGGTGTGATGGGCAGGTTGACGATCCGGCGGGTGAACCACCGGGAGACGTGCCGGCTGAACACCCGGTCGACGAACCCGTCCGAGGCGGACGTCATGCCTCTGTACATGTCGCGATCGGCTGCCGCGACCGCCTCCTGGTCGATCAAGTGGCGGTATGAACGCGGATCCACGACCGTCGGGCCGGCGACGCGCACGAGCTGCTCCACCGCGTGAGTCGGAGACTCGCCGGCGGCCGACCGTTCGCGGAGATCATCGGCGTGCACGACTGCTGGTCCGCCCGACGCCGCTCCGCTCGCGACGGCCGCGACCGAGCGCCCCGCCCGGAATTCATCGACGAGGCGGTCCAGGAGCGAAGCCTGCGGCAAAACCTGCGCCGACAGGACGAGCACTCCGTCGCATTCGTCCGGGAGGAGGAGAAGCTCGTTCGGCTCGACGACGGTCACCGGGATCGGTAGCGCCACCTCCGAGGAGCGCCAGCGGCGCGCCGACTCTGGGTCGTGCGCGACGACGGTCGCACTTGCGGCGCCCGCTTCTCGGGCCATGAGGATCATCCGCCGCAGCAAGGTCAGTCCGGCGAGGCGGTCCTCTGCGGAAACATCGGATGCGGGCGCATCCCCAGCGCGGAACGGAGCGTCCGTATCGAAGACGACGGCATGGATCATCGCGCGCTCAGCATTCGCCGCGCCCGTTCCACGTCTTCGGGAAAGTCGATCTCGGTCCACGGCACGCCGTCGGTTGTCACGTAGCCGATCCGGCACTCGCGCATGAGGTCGGGGTAGAGCTCCTCGTGCTCGATGGTGTCTCGGCCCGCTCGCATTGCTCCTTCCATGAGCCGGAGGAGCACCTGAGCGGTCTCCTGGTTGAGCTTCAGGAAGCCGATCGATTCGCCGCACGCGTCATACTCGCCGCGGAGACCACGCGTGATGTCCACGGTGCGTCCTTCACGCGCCATCAGCATCTGCGCCTCACCATCGTTTGCGCCGGACGCGTCCATCAGAAAGCAGTTCTCGTCGCGCGAGTCGACGAGACGCCGGAGCAGTTCCGTCGGGAAGAGGACGTCGGCGTCCATGATGAGCAGGTCGTCGTCGAAGTAGTCCCGCGCGCGCCAGAGCGACACGACCGCGCCCTTTCGGTACTCCGGGTTGAAGATCGTGCGGACACCCTGTCGGCCGGCCACCGCTTCACGGATCTGCTCCCCCAGGTAGCCGATGACGACAACGATGTCGCGTACGCCCACGGCCCCCAGCGCATCGAGCATCCGATCGAGGAGTGTCCGGCCCTCGAGCTCGAGGAGGCACTTCGGGCGCTCCGTGACGCTGTCCCCGAGACGCCGTCCGACCCCCGCAGCCAGGATGATCGCTCTCATCGGCTCGGACCTCTTTCCCCGGCGTGGAGACACGAACGACGAGCACTCACACTAGAAGTGGCTCGTCCTGAGCGAAGGGGTGCGGCGAGACGTTGCCTTGTCGTTGGGGTCCGCTACCATCGAACGCATGTTCGCTTCCCCGTGAGCTGTAGTCCTTGGCGTTGGAGTACGTCATGCGTCTGTGCGACGTGGAAGCGGAATTGCGCGAGGTCGTGGCCGGGCTCGAGCCCGAGACGCTGCCTGCCGAGGCGGCGGCGGGTCTGGTCGACACCTTTGCCACCATCGAGAGGCTGGCCGATGCGGGCCGGGCGCTGGCCGCCCGGCAGGTAGCGGCCTCGGACCCGTAGCGGGGCTCGGGTGAGCGCTCCGCCGCCCACTGGCTGGCGCGCCGGGCGGGCTCGTCGGTGGGTGCGGCGATGGCGGCGCTCGAGACCGCGGCGCGGCTCGGCGAGCTGCCGGCGGTGGACACAGCGATGCGGGCGGGTGAGCTGTCCGCGGTGCAGGCCAACGAGATCGGCGGGCGGTGCCGCGGATCACTGCGTCAACGCGGGAGGCGACGTACGCATGCGAGGCGAGCCGGAACCCGGCCGCATCTGGCAGGTCGGGATCGCCCACCCGCTCGTGCGCGACGCCCGCTGCGCGGTGCTGTCGCTCGGCGATGGCGCGGTCGCCACGTCGGGCACTGCGGAACGCGGCGCCCACGTCTTCGATCCCCACACCGGCAGGGCCGCGCTCGACCTGGCGTCGGTCACGGTCCTGGGCCCGGATCTCGCCACCGCCGACGCATTCGCCACGGGCGCCCTCGCCCGCAGGCACGTCTGGAGCACGCCGGGGCTCGCCGCGGCGTCAGGAGCGATTGAGGGCTGCCGACACTCGGCTTCAGGGCCGGGTCAGGTCGAACGATTCGTGACCGGAAGGTTCGTTGACAGCGGTGTCCGTCGCGCGTCGGCCGTCGATGCGAAAGGTGAGCGTTGCTCCGCGTCCGCATCGGGCGATGGAGTCGGGACCGACGACGGAGAGGGTGTACCCGGAGAAGTTCCCCGTGCGCCGCACGGACGCGACGCCGCATCGCGTCCCGCCCACATATGCCTCGATCCGCGTGCCGGGGGGCAACTGCCGGCCGTTGCGAGCGAAGACCTCGCCTGCGAAGTCCGAGGTCGGTGGAGCCGCGCCTTGCGGGCTCGAGGTCGAGAAGGTGGCGTCGAAGCTCGTCGTGGCGCCGTTTCCCGGCCAACGCACCGCCTCGCGGCTGTAGAGCTGCTTCTTCCGAGCGAACGTCCAGAGCACGACCTCCGCACCGGGCGCGCCGCATCCGCTCCCCTCGCCGTCGGCGAGCACGGTGATCTCGTACCGACCGTTCGTGACCGGCGAGAGCGTGTACTGGCAGGGAGTGACCAACCCGGCCCTGCGCACGACCGCGCCGAGCCACTTGGCGTCGAACGGGGCGCCGTCGAGGGTGAGCTGGCCGCGCACCACGACACGGTCGCCGGCACCCTTGACCGAGCTCGCCTCCGGCGTACCGGGCCGCGGGCTGAGCTCGAAGGTCCGGTCCAACCGTCGCAGGTCCTTGACCAGGACGTTGGTGCCCTTGGGCTTCACGCCGTGCTCCACCCAGGCGACGAGAGCCTCGAGGCCGGCCTCCGCCTCGGTGCTCGTGAACCCGCAGTGGCTCGCGTCGCGCATGACCCGCTGCACGAGCAGGTCGCGTGCGCCGGCCGCGTCGACGCGCCGCTGAAGGATGCGCGCCTGCTCGATCGGCACCTGGCCGTCGCCCGTGGTGTGCAGCGTCAAGAGAGGCATCCGGAGGTGGCCCGTGGTCTCATTGCCCTCCACGAACGAGCGCAGGAGCGGGTCGTTCGTCTGAAGGCGTACGACGGCCCGGTTGAACTCGTCGCTCGAGACGGTGCTGAGCGGTCCGAGCTCGTAGTGGGTGTCGCGGTTCGGTGCCAGGTGGGCGGCAACGAGCAGCTCACCTCGTCTCCAGTTCGTGTCCTCCTCCAGGCTGAAGCCTTCGCGGTCCGACGAGCGCGGCCCGCCCGTCAGGTCGAGCACGATCCGTTCGAATCGCTCGTGCGCGGTCGGGTCTCGAAGCGCGGGAAGGATGCGATCGCGCACGAGGCCGGCGATGTCGGTGCCGGCGTCGAGCTCCGGCTGGGTGACACCCGCGATGAAGGCGCCGGCGACGAAGAAGTCGACGTTGGCCATCACGGCAGGGGTCTGCCCCGCGCTGCCGCACAGGGCGAGCGCGCCGTCGAAGCGGCTGGCGTAGCGCTCGGCCGCGATGTGCGTCGCCATGCCGCCCATCGAGAGGCCGGTCACATAGGTCCGCGTCGGCCTCCCGTACTTCCGGGCGAAGTGGTCCCAGAGCGCGGCCGTCTCGTCGGCCGCCCGGCCCGGGATGAGCGACGTGCTGCTGAAGCTCGAAGCGCCCCACGCGTAGCCGTTGGCGATCAGGTATCTCCGAATGTCGGGCGCGGTGACGTGGGCTTCCGGTCCGAGCTCCTCGTAGCCGTGCATGAACAGCACGAGGCGGCGGTTCCAGTGCTCGGGCAACTCGATCCGGTACACCGCCCCGCCGAGCCGTCCGAAGTCGGCGCGCGCACCGGGCAACGGCACGAACGCAGGATCGCCAAGCGTGACCCCCTCCGGCTCGGGTCGGACCTGGACGGGAGGCGGCAGCGGACGCACCCTCGCGCCGGCGGTCGCCGAAGGCGCCGTCGCCTTCTCGTTGTCACCCGTGCACGCGGGTGCCGTCATCAGCGTCACGATGGTCGCCGCGCACGCCAATCGCCTCACCATGCACATCGCGCGTCACGTCCCTTCCGGCGCCAGGACCAACAGTCATCCCTACACCGGCCGCCTCGCGAAGGGTTCCATCTCCGACGTGGAGGCGATGGGTCGCAGCGGCCCGGTCTACACGGCCGGATTTGCGATCAGGCAGAACTCGTTCCCCTCCGGGTCGGACATGACGGCGATCCGGCCACGCTCGAGCACCTGCACGGCGCCGCGGCGCGCTCCCCCCAGACGCTCCACCAGCTCGATCGATTCCTCTAGATCGTCGACCCAGAGATCGAGGTGGACGCGCGCCTTGCCCGCCTTCTCCTCGGGCACGGGCTGGAAGTTCAGGACGGGACCGCCTCGAACGGCCGGGCCGATGCGGTACCAGCCCGCCCGGTCCGCTCCCGCCGGTCTCGCGGGCACATCGAGCAGCGTCGACCAGAACCCGGCGAGGAGCCGCGCATCGTGACAGTCGATGGTCACACCGGCCCACGCCGTCACGGGTGTGGGGCCATCGGCGTGCGTCTCGCCGACTCGATCCGGGTCGACCGTCATCGTCGCCCATCGTGGCACCACCGCTTGACAGGATGACGGCGTGACGTGGGATCGCGTGGGCTCGTCGTACGACCGCGTCGCGGGGAAGTACGAGACCCGCTTCCTCCACGAGCTACGAGGCAAGCCCCGCGACAGGGAGCTGCTCGCCACGTTCGCGGCGTCAGTCGGCGATCCGGTCGTCGAGGTCGGGTGCGGGCCGGGCCAGATCGGCGACTTCGTGCGGCGGCGCGGGCGGCGCGTCGTCGGGATCGATCTCAGCCTCGAGATGGCGAGGCTCGCCGGCGGTCGGCTCGACGGCGCACTGGCGGGTGACATGCGTGCGCTGCCGCTCGCGACCGAGGGGTGCGGCGGGGTGCTCGCCTTCTACTCGTTGATCCACGTCCGACGTTCGGAGGTGGTTGCTGTTCTGCGGGAGTTCCACCGGGTGCTCCGGCCCGGGGGTCGCGTGCTCTTCTCCGCGCACGAGGGTGAAGGCGAGGTCGAGCTCGAGACACTGCTCGACGAGCCGGTGCCGATGGCCGCGACCTTCTTCGCGCTCGACGAGCTGACCGCATGGAGCCGGGCCGCCGGGCTCGAGGTTGCGCTCGCCGAACGGCGGGCGCCGTATCCATCGGAGTCCGAGACCGGGCGGCTGTACGTCGACGCGCAGCGACCGTGAGCGATCACCCCTTGATCGCGTTCGCCACCATCGAGAGCATCGTGTACTGCCCGACCACGTAGAGCAGCTCGACCAGGGCAGCCCGATCGTGCTGTGCGACAAGGGCGGACCACGTGGCATCGGTGATCGATTGGTCGCGGTGCAGCTCGTCGGCCGCCTGTAACAGCGACCGTTCGCGCTCGCCCCACCCGGCATCGGGGCCGGCTCGCACCCGCTCGATCTCTTCTGCGCTGAGCCCGGCGGCCTCCGCGTAGCGGACGTGCTCTTCCCACTCGAAGTCCGAGTCGCAGAGCCGGGCGGTGCGCAGCGCGAGCAGCTCGTGATCGCGCGTCGACAGCGCGCCCTGCAACGCGAGCGCGGCCGCCCACCCCAGGAACGGGCCGACGAGCGGAGGGTGATGCGCGAGCACTGCGATCGTGAGCAACGGCTCGCCGTCGGAGCCCGAGGCGAGGCGGAGCAGCTCTGCGGTGGCCTGGTCGAGCGCGTCGACCGGCGGCGGGGGGATGCGCTCGCCGCTCACCGCCCAATCGCCTCCACGGTAGACGCGGCCTCGACGTCGACCCAGCGACCTTCGGATGCCGACAGGCGGACGGCGTCCAGCACGGCCATGCCCTCGACGCCGTCGACGAAGGTGGCCGGACGGGGGTCGTCCACGACAGGCCGCCCGAGGATCCGGTCGCGGAACGCTTCGGCCAGCCGCGTGTACGGAGGCAGATCGAGGCCGTGGGCGATCATGTGGTCGTACGCGGTATGCAACACGCCGGCCGGCAGCGGCTCGGGACGCTGCAGCTGCGGAAGGTCGTCGCCGATCGGCAGCCGTCGGGTGCCGGTCGCGTCGCTCACCCACACCGCGGCGCTGATGCCGTCGATCCAAGCCGTGCCCGCGCTCCCGGCGATGCGGGTCTCGATCATGTAGGGACCCCAGTCGGCGGCGCTGCTCTGCAGCACTCCGACGACACCCGATCTCAGCCGGAAGTGCACGACGAACGAGTCTTCAGCCGTCATCGCCGCGCCGCGGACACGGACGAGCGATGCGCTGACGCCGGCGAACTCGCCCAGGGCCACGCGGACCTGGTCGATCACCTGCGAACCGTGCGCCCCGAGCCACCCTCCCCCGCTCGAGACATCGGCCCACCACGGCGGGACCTGCGCGACCGGGTCGGCGAGGGCGGGCACGTGCAGGATGGCCGTCACCAACCGCGGCTCGCCGACGAGCCCCGAGGCGACGGCCCGGGCCAAGGTCGCCTGTCCGGGGTCCCAACGGAACTCGGTCCCGAGCAGGTGGACGATGCCGGCGGCCTCGGCCGCCCCGAGGACCTCGACGGCCTCGGCCCGGTCGCGGGCGAGCGGCTTCTCGCACAGCACGTGCCGACCCGCGGCGACAGCCGTGAGCGTGAGCTCGGCGTGTGTGTGCGGCGGTGTCGCGATCGTGACGGCGTCGACACCGGGCAGCTCGAGCGCGGCCGCGAGCGACGTGCATGCGTTCTCCACACCGAAGCGCGCGGCTCTCTCCGCCGTGCGCGCCGGATCACGTCCGACGACCGCGACGACATCGAAACCGGCCGCCCGAAGCGCCCGCACATGGGTGATGCAGCCGAATCCCGTGCCGACCACGACGGCACCGATCATCCGCGCGTCCCGTCCCGCGCCCGCCGGTCGTCGAGGTCCGTCCGACGCTGCTCACCCATCGACGGGAACCCAGCTCCGTTCGGCAGCCGCCCGGCGGATGGCATCGAGCACCTCCATGACCGCCACGCCGTCGACGAACGTCGCCGGGGCGGGGTCCTCGGCCGGCGCGCGGCCGAGGATGAGGTCGCGGAACGTCTCCGCCAGCCGCGTGTACGGGCCGATGTCGATCCCCGTGGCGTGGAGGAGGTCGTACGCAGTGACGAGGAGGTCGGCGGGCGGTGGTTCGGGCGGTCCGGTCACCAGGTCGTCAGGAACCGGCACGTCCCGGGGGCCGGAGGCGTCGGCGATCTGAACCCGATCGCCTTCCGTCCACACCGTGCCTTTCGTGCCCGCGATGCGTGAGGTGATGAGGAACGGTCCGCGGTCGGCCGCCGACGATTGCATGATCCCGGCACAGCCACCGTGTGTCCGGAAGTGCACGACGTAGGTGTCTTCGGCCGTCCACGCCCGGTCCGACAACGAGGGAAGCGACGCGCTCACGCCGGCGATCTCACCCAGCGTGGATCGCACCTGATCCACGACGTGCGCGGCGTGCGCGCCGAGCCAGCCCCCGCCCTGGCTCTTGTCGGACCACCATTCGGGAACCTCGCTCGCCGGATCGGCGAGGAGCGGGATGTGCAGCAGGAAGGTCGCCAGACGGGGCTCGCCGATGTCGCCGCCGCGTACCACCCGGGCCATCAGCGCGGGCCCGGTACCCCAGCGGAATTCCGTACCGAGGAGGTGGACGACTCCCGCGTCCTGGGCCACTTTGAGCAGTGCGCGCGCTTCCGCCGCGTCCCGCGTGAACGGCTTCTCACACAGGACGTGCTTTCCCGCGCGCATCGCCTCCGACGCGATCGGCGCATGGGTGTGCGGCGGTGTCGCGATCGTGACCGCGTCGACACCAGGGAGCGCGAGCGCCTCGTCCAACGATGTCGTGCCCACCGGCACGTCGAACCGCTTGGCCCGCTCGAGGGTCCGCCCGGGATCGCGTCCCACGAGCGCGCTGACGGTGAAGCCCGCGGCGCGCAAGGCCCGAACGTGCGTGAGACAGCCGAAGCTGGTGCCGACGACGACTGCATTCAGATCACTCATGGCGTGCCTCGCGCCTCGCTTCGCGTCGTAGTTAGCCGTCCTGAAAACGGCTAACTACGACAAGAACGAACATGTGCGGTTACGAGCCGATGGTCACCGGGCAGGGTCCGCACCTTCATCCGTCTTCCTCGCTCACGAGGTTGTCGAGCCGCTCCACCGTGTCGATGAACTCCTCCACCATCTCGAGGACGACTCGGCGGGTAGGCCGGACCGTGTTCATGCTGCCGACGACCTGGCCGACGAAGTACGTGGCGAGATCGTTCGCGCCCGTGCCCTCCTTCGAGGCGACGCGATGGATGCGACGCATCGCGTCGCTGATGAGCATCGGCTGGAGCGGCATGGGGAGGGGACCGGGGCCGTCGGCTCTCTCCCACTCGTCGGTCCACGCCGTCCGCAGCATCCGGGCCGGCTTGCCCGTCATCGAGCGCGACCGCACGGTGTCGCCCAGGCCCGCCTTGAGGAACTTGTCCTTCACCGAGGGCGGCGTCTCGGCCTCGTCGGTCGTGAGCCACACGGAGCCGCACCACACGCCGTCGGCCCCCAGAGCCATGCCCGCCGCGAGCTGGCGACCGCGGGCGATCCCTCCCGCGGCAAGGACGGGCACTGGCGCGACCGCGTCGACGACCTCGGGCACCAGCACCATGGTGGCGATCATCCCGGTGTGACCGCCCGCCTCGGTTCCCTGGGCGACGATGAGGTCGGCGCCGGCACGCACGTGGCGCTCCGCGTGCACCACCGCTCCTGCGAGCGCGGCGACGGGGATGCCGGCGGCGTGGGCCCGCTCGATGAAGTGTGCGGGCGGCGGCCCGAGCGCCGATGCGACGAGGTGTGTGTCGTGTGCGAACAGCACGTCGAGGAGCGGCGCCATGCTCTTCGGGTCGATCCGCGGGCGCAGGTGGCACGTCGTAGCGAGCGAGCAGCTCGTCGACCCAGTGCCGGTGCTCCTCGGGAAGCAGCTTGACGAGCTCGCTGCGATCGAGACCGCCCTCGTCGGCGCCCGCGAACTTCTCGGGCACCAGCAGGTCGACGCCGAACGGCTTTCCCTTCACCTCCTGCTCGATCCAGCGGAGGTCGATGTCGAGCTGCTCGGGGGTGTGCGCGACGGCACCGAGGACGCCGCACCCGCCTGCGTTGGTCACCGCCGCGACGACGTCGCGGCAGTGGCTGAAGCCGAAGATGGGGACGTCGATGCCGATGAGGTCAGTGGCCGCTGTGCGCATCGCACGATCCTCCTTGTGACGGTCCTTCCTCGTGACAGACGGTGGGGCTCATGGGGCACCGTATCGGTCCGCCGGCTCCTCTGGAGTCGACCGCACCGCGTCAGGCGCGGACGAGGAGCAGAACGAGCGCGAAATGACAGACGCCTGCACCGACGACGAACGAGTGCCAGACCTCGTGGTAGCCGAACACCGCCGGGCGTGGGTCCGGACGCCTGCACGCGAGCACGACCGCGCCGACGGTGTACAGCAGGCCGCCGGTGATCAGCAGCGCCAGCTCCACCGGCGAGAGCGTGCGGAGCAGTTGGTGGGTCGCGACGACCGCGAGCCAGCCGAGCGCCAGGTACATCACGAACCCGACGACGTGCCAGCGTTCGAGCCGCAAGACCGTGATGAGGACTCCCACGGCCGCGCCGGTCCAGGCGATCGCGAGGAGCGTGATCCCCCACGCGGGCCGGAGCGCCAGCAGGGTGATCGGTGTGTAGGAGCCGGCGATGAGCACGAAGATCATGGAGTGGTCGAGCTGCCTCAGAACTCGTTGCGTACCGACCGACCAGCGGCCGCGGTGATAGGTGGCGCTCACGCCGTAGAGCCCGGTCAGGCTTGCGGCGAAGATCGCCGC
The DNA here is from genome assembly GCA_005888325.1 of Actinomycetota bacterium. Lineage (NCBI taxonomy): Bacteria > Bacillati > Actinomycetota > Actinomycetota bacterium. The sequence goes on along the minus strand of VAWU01000030.1, from coordinate 109,359 downwards.
GGCCACCCGGCCCTCAGCGCCCCGGGCGAGCGCCACGAGCGCGACCCCGGCCGGGATCGACACGAAGAACGCGACCTCGTGGAGCCAGCCGCGCAGACGCGGCTTGGGCGAGGACGAAAGATGCACCGGAGCACCATACGCGGCCCGGGAGGTCGATGTCCGCGCCGACGCCGCAACGTGATTCGAAATAGGTTGGGACCGATGTCACATCCGCGTCGGTTTCGCTTCGGCGTCGACCTGCACCAGCCCTTCGAGGGGAGCTCGTGGCTCGACACGGTTCGCGAGGTCGAGGGGCTCGGCTACTCGACCCTCTTCGTTCCCGACCACTTCGACGAGGGCTTCGGGCCGATCACGGCGCTCGCCATGGCAGCGGCAGTGACGACCACGATCAACCTCGGAACGCTGGTGCTCGACTGCGACTTCCGCCATCCGGCGGTGCTCGCCCGCGAGCTGGCGAGCATCGACGTGCTGTCGGAAGGACGACTCGAGGTGGGCATCGGTGCCGGTTGGAAGCGCCTCGACTACGAGCGCTCGGGGATCGCGATGGACCCCCCGAAGGTCCGCGTCGATCGCATGATCGAACACGCCCAGGTGCTCAAGGGCCTCTTCGCGGACGGCCCCTTCACGTTCGCCGGCACCCACTACTCGATCACCGATCTCGACGGCACACCGAAGCCGCACCGCCCGGGCGGTCCCCCGTTCCTGATCGGCGGCGGCGCGCCGCGGGTGCTGCGATTCGCCGGCGCCGTCGCCGACATCGTGGGCGTGAACGCGTCGATCCACTCCGGCGAGGTCGACACCGCGGCCGCGCAGGACTCGCTCCCCGAGCGGATCGACGAGAAGGTGAGATGGCTGCAGGAGGGTGCGGGAGAGCGCTTCGACGATCTCGAGATCAACGCGTGGCTCGCGGTGGCCGAGGTCACCGAGACCAGCGGCGAGCTCGCGGAGGTGCTCGCCACCGTCTTCGCGACCGACCCGGCATCGGTGCTCGCATCGCCGCTCAGCCTGGTCGGAGCGCCGACCGAGATCGGCGAACGGCTCCTCGAACGACGGGAGCGGTGGGGCTACTCCTACACGGTGGTGCCCGGCGACAAGGCCAGTGACTTCGCACCCATCGTCGCGAAGCTCACCGGCGCCTGATCGTCACCAAGCCGGACGCAGCGGACCACCCGTCGACTCGATGTCGCATTTCCGCTAGAGAAGCTCGCCCCCGCGCAGGCACACTGGGGCCGTGTTCCGGGACACCGAGCGGTGCTTGCGAGCCGTGCTCTCGAACGACGGCCGCTTCGACGGACAGTTCGTCAGCGCGGTGGTCACGACGGGCATCTACTGCCGGCCGAGCTGCCCGGTCGCTCCGCCCAAGCCCGAGAACATGCGGTTCCTGCCCACCGCGGCCGCCGCACAGGCAGCCGGGTTCCGTGCGTGCAAGCGCTGCCGTCCCGACGCCGCCCCGGGCTCGCCCGAATGGGACACACGATCTGACCTCGTCGCGCGCGCGCTCCGTCTCATCGCGGACGGAATCGTGGATCGCGAGGGAGTCGACGGCCTCGCCCACCGCCTCGGATACAGCCGCCGGCAGCTTCAGCGTCAGATGACCGCGGTTCTCGGGGCGGGACCGGTCGCGGTCGCGCGCGCGCAACGAGCGCAGGCCGCTCGGGTGCTGCTGGAGACGACGGTCCTCTCGATGAGCGATGTGGCCTTCGCGGCGGGATTCGGCAGCATCCGGCAGTTCAACGACACCGTCCGCGAGGTGTTCGCGACGTCGCCCTCCGCGCTGCGGGCAGCGGCCGAGGTCAGGGCGCCGTCGACGCCCGGGTCCGTGACGGTGCGGCTCGCGTTCTGATCGCCCCTCTGGCCCGACAGCCTCTTCGGCCACCTCGCGGCGACGGCTGTGCCCGGGGTCGAAGAGTGGCGCGACGGTGCCTACCGGCGCACGATGCGCCTGCCGTTCGGGTCGGGGATCGTCGCCCTCTCACCACAGCGCGACCACGTCAGTTGCCGGCTCACCCTCACCGACATGCGGGACTTCTCCACTGCGATCGCGCGCTGCCGACGCTTGTTGGACCTCGATGCCGACCCGGTCGCAGTCGATGCCGCGCTGGCCAAGGATCCTGCTCTGCGACCGCTGATCAAGGCGTCACCCGGTCCACGGGTCCCGCGGACGGTCGACGAGCACGAGCTCGCGCTCCGCGTCGTGCTGGGACAGCAGATCAGCACCGCCGCGGCACGCACACTCGCGGGCGGGCTCGTCGTCGCGTCCGGTGAGCCGATCGACGACCCCAGCGGCGGTCTCACGCATCTCTTCCCCGCGACCACGACCATCGCCGAGGTCGACCCCACCACGCTGGCGATGCCCGGCAGCCGGCGTCGCACGTTCATCGCGCTCGCCCAGGCACTCGCCGACGCAAGGTCGATCTCAGCGTGGGTGGTGAGTGGGGCACCGCGCTCGAACGACTCGCCGACGTTCCGGGAGTCGGACCGTGGACGCGCTCGACCATTGCGATGCGCGCGCTCGGCGATCCCGATGCGTTTCTTCCGACCGATCTGGGTGTCCGGCTCGGGGCGAAGACGCGGCGACTACCGAGCTCGCCTGCTGCCCTGACCGAACGAGCCCGAAGGTGGCGCCCGTGGCGCGCCTACGCGGTCCAGCACCTCTGGGGCGCCGGCCATCACGCGATCAACCAGCTTCCGGCGAGGCCTCGGCGCTCCTGACCCGACGGATCGACCCCGGAATGGGGCTCAGATCATTTCCGTCACCACTCGGTAGAGTGGCCACTGCTAAGGAGTCGAGATGCGGCAGAGGGCAATGACGGCGGTCGGGCGTGCCGGCTGACGCAGAACAGAGCGTGCTCGGCATGGTCGGGTGGGTGACCGTCCCCATCCCGGCCGATGGTCCGGGTGAGGTGCTCCTTCCGGTACGTGGCGGGACGGAGGCATTCGCGGCCTGGTCGGACGAGGAGATCGAGAAGCACACCCGCGTCCTGGTCATCGACTGCACGTCCGCACGTTCGGTCATCGTCACGCCCTTCCCGTAGCCCGTCACCAAAGGAGTCCCCATGTTCTTCTGGCATGTTCCGGCGCCGAACGAGGCCCTGCTGATCTCTGGCTCGAAGCGCCAAGCGCAGGACACGCAGTTCCGCATCGTCACCGGGCACGGAAGCTTCGTCCTCCCGGTCAAGCAGAAGGCTCGAATCCTCGCCTTGGCGTTGCGCGAGGCCGAGATCGTCGAGGACTGCGTCACGAACCAGGGCATCCGCCTCAAGGTTCGGGCCGTCGCCGTGTTCAAGGTCGGCGACGACGCGGTGTCGATCGCCAACGCCGCCCGCCGCTTCCTGTCCGAGCAGAATCGCATGGAGGAGCTCGTCGGTCGGGTCTTCGCGGGCCACCTCCGGTCCATCATCGGCGGCCTCACCGTCGAGCAGATCATCCGGGAGCGCGATCGCGTCGCCCAGGAGATCAAGGACGGCAGTCACGCCGAGATGGAAAAGCTGGGCATCGTCGTCGACGCGCTGCAGATCCAAGAGATCGAAGACGCCTCCGGCTACATCAACAACCTCGCCGCCCCGCATGCCGCCGCAGTGGCCAGCCAGGCGCGCATCGCCCAGGCGAAGGCCGACCAGGAGGCAGCAGAGCGGGAACAGCAGGCCGCGGCCCTGAAGGCCCAGTACGAGCGGGACACCGCCATCAAACGTGCAGGGTTCCAAGCTGAGACCGAGCAAGCCAACGCCCAGGCCGCCCAGGCGGGACTGCTCGCCGAGGCGAAGGCGTCGCAGGACGTCATCGAGCAGCAGACGGCCCTGGCGCAACGCCAAGCCGACCTCGCCGCCCAACGCCTCGAGGCCGACGTCCGCCGGCCCGCCGACGCAGAGGCGTACAAGCAGCGCACCCTGGCCGAGGCTCAGCGCGACCAGGCGAAGTTCGGTGCGGAGGGAGACGCCTACCGCAGGACGACGCTCGCGGAGGCCGAAGCCCAAGCGGTGAAGATCCAAGCGGACGGAACCGCGTACGCCGAGCGGACGACCGCGGACGCGCAAGCCGACGCCAACAAGGCCCGGGCCGGCTCGCTGAGGGACGGCAACCAGGAGCTCATTGCAGCCAACCGCATCATCGAGGCGCTTCCGTCGATCGTGCAGGCCGCGGCCCAGGGGATCGCCGGGTCGAACCTGACCATCCTCAACGGCACCGAGGGGATCAACGAGGTCGTCGCCGGGCTCGTCGGGCAGGGCTTGTCGATTCTCGACACGCTCAAGAAGTCGACGGCTGCCGCGGGGAACAACGCCGCCGGGAACAACGGCATGCTCCCGACTCCACTGGAACGCAGCGGACAAGCCGGCGCTTGATCGTCGTCGCCGAGAGGCGTGGCTGGCGCGCCGTCCCTCGTGTCCGGCAGACTTCCGTGCGCTCGGGGGGACGGGCACTCGGGGGAAGGAATGACGAACCTAGCGAAGGACGGGGCAGGTTGGCCCTCGTCCCGTCCCGCCGCGTGGGCCGCCGCCGTTCGTGCTGCACGGGAGGACCGCCGACGCTCGACCGCGGCGACGCCCCCAGCTCGCGAAGGAGCGATGAGCCCAGAGGAACGACGCGCGTACTGGCGACGGCTGGACGCAGAGATAGAAGAGCGGCAAAGAGAAGCCCGCGCCAAGCGAGCCAGGCGAAGGCCAGGCTTCTGACGGGCGCCCGGCGAGACCCTCACGCAGGCTTGGCGCCCACGACGATCTCCGTGTCACCTGGCCAATCCCAGAACAGCCCGTCGGCCGAATGCTCTTGGAGCAGATCTCGGAGGTCGGCTTCGAACTGATCGCGGCTGCTTCCGAACAGGTGCGGCGCGGATGACGACATCGAGAAGTAACCATCCACGATGCTGTCGGTGTCGCGAATGATGTCGGGTCGACCGGGCGCGAAGACCTGACGCGGTCGACCGAACCGAGTGCGCGCCAACGCATCCTCGTAACGATCCGTCGAGTCCGGCGCGCATCCCTGCCCCGCCCGTCGGTTCGATCCGAGATAGCGCGCCACGAGTTGCTTGATCTCGTCGTGCGGGATCAGTGGGTGATCGAGTCTCGGGGGGAAGGTCCGACCCTCCACGGTGTGCGCGATCAACGCCACCGCGCCGCCAGGCTCGAGGATGTCGAAGACCGCCTCCGCGACCCGCTCACGTTCCGTCCAGTGGAAGGACTGGCCAAAGGTGACGAGGCGAAACGGGCCGAGATCCAGCCCGACGATCTCCTCCGCCCGCGCGCGGATCCATCGCGCGTTGCCAACGCCGAGCTCGCGGGCTCGCCGGGCGCCCTCCGCGAGCATGTCCGGGTCGGGGTCGAGGCCGATGGCTTCTGAGAAGTGCGCGGCCAGCTCGAGCGTCAACACCCCCGGGCCGCACCCCACGTCGAGCAGTCTCCCGCCCAGGCCGAGTGCAAGCTCGCGGCCGAGCACGCCGGCGAGGTCGGCCGAGTAGGGCGGTCGGCCGTTGCAGTAGTGCCGCGCTGCTCCTCGATAGATGGTCGGGTCGTACGCCATCTCGCCCATCTTGTCGCGCCGGCAGATGTGCAAGGCTGCGCTCCGACCCAGCCGCCTGGCGACACCACCGGTCGCTTCTCGTGAGCAGGATGGCGATGGCTTCGATCAGCCGTGTCCTGCAGGGCATGGAAGCACGCCTTGCTCGACGCTTCGAGCGCTCCGGCGACCAGCACCGCTTCCCGCCGCCGAACCCGGACGTGCCCGTTGGCTCGGACACGCTGCCCCAGATTCGTCACATCGTGGTCCTGATGATGGAGAACCATTCCTTCGACAACTACCTGGGTGTGCTCGGTCGCGGTGACGGCTTGCCGGTCGACGCGGACGGCAATCCCGACGCCGTCAATGCGACCGCAGGCGGTCGGCTCCTCGGCTCCAAGCGGTTCGCGACGACGGAGCAGCATGCCCGAGTGCCGTCACAGTCATGGGAGGCGAGCCACGAGCAATGGGCGAACGGGAACAACGATGGCTTCGTTCGCAGCGCCGAACGTCAACGCTCCGACGTCGACCCGAGCGTGGCGATGGGCTGCTGGAACGACGTCGATCTGCCGTTCTACTACGGACTCGCCCGGGCGTTCCCGGTCGCCGACCGATGGTTCTCGTCATGTCTGGGCCCGACGTTCCCGAATCGGCGGTTCCTGGTGGCCGGGACGGCCAACGGTCTGACAACCGACAGCATCGCCCACACCTTCGACCACCCCGCCAACGGGACGGTGTTCGACTTGCTCACGACCCATCGAATCAGTTGGGCGAACTATCACTCGGTCCCCCATCGCGGGCCCGCGCTGAAACGCGGCCTCGGTGTGCACGGCCTCCGCCTCTCGCGCCGCGTCAGAAGCATCCTGAAGGGTCTGAACCGTCGGTTTGGGAACGTCGGAACCGAGGCCAAGTCGTTCCTCCAGTTCACCGCCGACGCCTATCCCGTCGGCATCCTGCGTTACCTCTCTCATGTGCATTCCATCGATCGCTTCATCAGCGATGCCGCGGCCGGGCGACTTCCCTCCGTCAGCATCGTCGACCCCGACTTCCGCAAGAACTCCGAAGAGAACCCGCAGGACATCCAACACGGCGAAGCGTTCGCGGCTCGCATCATCAATGCGGTCATGGCCGGCAAGGGATGGATGGGAACCTTGCTGATCTGGGTGTACGACGAGCACGGTGGCTACTACGACCACGTGCCGCCACCCTCGGCCGTCGAGCCCGACGACCACCCGATCGAGACCGGCGGACCTTGGCGGTTCGACCGCTACGGCTTCCGGGTGCCTGCGGTCCTCGTCTCGCCGTATGCCCGGCCGGACTATGTCTCACACGTCGTTCACGACCACACCTCGATACTCAAGCTCATCGAGACGAAGTGGAACCTGCCTCCGCTGACACGGCGTGACGCCGAAGCCGACGACCTGCTCGACTCGCTCGACCTGTCGGGCCCGCCCGCGTTCGAGAGGCCACCCAACCTGCCGAACCCCGCTCTGAGATCGGACCCCGGCGTGGCGTAAGCGCCGCGATATCGTCTCACTGCTGATCGCGTTCTGGACTGGGGTGGTCGTCGTGTTGTACGCCCTGATGGCGGCGTTGCTGATCTGCATTTGGCTACTGGCACGCAAGACCGTCGTCCCCTCGATCCGTCTTCGACTGAGGGAGCCTCGTGGACCGATCGAGGCTCGCTCGATCCTGCGCCGTTGGTGGCCGATCGCCGCCTTCATCGTGGTCGGCGTGGTCGGGGGACTGGTGATGGATCAGATCTTCCCGGGGCGCAAGGGCCACGGCGCCGGGCATCTGGAATCCGCCGAAGTGGTGCCCCCGGTCGTCGCCCTCGTCGCCGTCATCCTGTGGGCCGTCCCCGGTGGCCGACGGGCCGTAGGTCGGCAACGTGCGAGTGGTGAACGCGATCGGGAAAGACAACTGGAGCGATACGCAGGCCGACGCGCTCGGCACGGCGCGTACGGGATACACGTCGGGCCACAATCTGACCGACAAGGGGATCCTGCTCGTGCTCATCGCGGCGACGTTGGTGGCGATCGTGCTCTTGGCGCTCAAGCGCGTCACGAGGGGAGTCGGAATCGGAGCGCTCGTCGCCAACCTCTTCCCGCCGTGGATCATCCCGGGGGCAGGCATCATCGTGCTTGCCGTCGGCCTCACCCACGCCCGCGACCGACTGCGAACGTCGGCGATTGCACCAACAGATGATCCGTAAGGCGGCGTCGTGTCACGGCGCCGGCGGTTCGGTCGCTCACCCCGACCGCGGGACCTCCGACAGCCGTCGTTGGAGCAGACGCCGCTCGGCGTCGTCGTGGACGAGCGCCAGCGCACGGCTGTAGGCAACGCGGGCCTCTGCGATGCGGCCGATGCGCCGCAACAGCTCGCCTCGCGTCGCGTGTAGGTAGTGGTAGTCCTCGAGGGGGAGGCGATCGATGATCTCGAGCCCCGCCTCGGGACCCTCCTCTTCGGCGACCGCGACGGCTCGGTTCAGCTCGACGATCGGCGAGTCGGTGAGCCGGGTGAGCTCGCCGTAGAGCGCGGCGATCTGGGGCCAGTCGCGCGGCTCCTCGGCGTGCAGGGACGCGATCGCTGCTTGCACGACGTAGGGGCCTCGGCCGTCCAACGCCAGGGCGCGGTCGAGCGCTTCACGGCCCTTTGTGATCTGTGCCGTGTCCCAGAGCGATCGGTCCTGGTCGGCGAGGAGCACGAGGTCGCCGTCCCGGACCCGCGCCTCTCGGCGGGCGTCGAGCAACAGCATCATCGCGAGCAGGCCGTGCACCTCCGGCTCGTCGGCCATCAACTCGGCGAGCGCGCGCCCGAGCCAGAGCGCCTCGCTCGCCAGCTCGTCGCGGCCGCCGTAGCCCGCGTTGAAGATCAGGTAGACGACTGCGAGCACGGCGGCGAGCCGCTCGGGCAACACGTCGTCGGCAGGAACCCGGAACGGGATCGCCGCGGCCTTGATCTTGCGCTTCGCCCGCACGAGCCGCTGGGCCATCGTCGCCTCTCGCACCAGGAAGGCACGGGCGATCTCGTCGGTGGTGAGACCGCCGAGCGTCCGCAGGGTGAGCGCGACCTGCGCCTCGGTGGCGAGTGCCGGGTGACAGCAGGTGAAGATGAGCTCGAGTCGCTCGTCTGGAAATGAGGTGGCGTCCATCGTGTCCTCCGCTTCCTCAGGCACCTGGAGCAGGCGGGTCTTCGTGACCAGGGTGCGGTCGCGGCGAATGCGATTGAGTGCCCGGTTGCGCGCCGTCGTCAGCAACCAGGCACCGGGGTTCCGCGGGACTCCGTCGAGCGGCCAGCGCTCCGCGGCGATCGCAAACGCCTCCTGCGCGACTTCCTCGGCGAGGTCGAAGTCGCCGAGGAAGCCGATGAGCGCAGCGAGGACACGGCCCCACTGCTCGCGGAAGGCCTGCTCGATCGTCGCTACCACGCGACGATCGGGCGGACCTCGATCGCGCCGCCCATGCGAGCCGCAGGGACCCGCGAGGCGACCTCGATCGCTGCGTCGAGGTCGTCGGCCTCGAAGAAGAAGTACCCCCCGATCGCCTCCTTGATCTCGACGAACGGCCCGTCGGTGGTCAGCGTCTTGCCGTCCTGTACCCGGACCGTGGTCGCGGTTTCGGCGGGCTGCATCTGGAGGCCGGCGGTGACGCCGGGCGTCTCGTTGAGCGCCTTGTACGCGGCGTACACCGCCTTCTTCTCGTCCTCCGGGAGCCTGTCCCACTCTTCCGACGGAGGCGTCGGAGTCGTGCCCTGATAGATCAGCATCATGTACTTCATCGCTTCCTCCTGCTCGGCATGGTCACCTCTAAGACAAACGAGGAGCGACGAAATCGACAGCTCAGGCGGGCTCTTTTCGGCGGGACCGCCAGGCATCCGCGCGGAACGCCACATCGACGGTCACCTCGCCCTCGACACCCAGCAGGTCCCGGAGGAGTCGTCGGGCCTCAGCGATCACGCGGTGGCGCGTCTCCTCGGGCATGGTGATGATCCAGCTGAACGTGCCCAGCAGACCGATCAGCTCGTCGGCGTCGAGCGCGACATCCCATGTGAACACCTCGTGCTCGGGCTGGTCGAACGGGACTCCGGGAGGGATCTCGAGACTCGGTAGAGGGCGACGCGCGTCACCCATGATGAGGCCCGCGACCCCGCTTTCGCGCGGGTCGCGCTCGTCACCCGCTGCCACGCTGGCGCCGGCCCGCGACTGTTCGGCGAGAAGCGCCTGCGCCTGGACGACGAACGGGCCCTCGGGGTCGGGCCCCGACCACAGGGCGCCGAGGATGCCGCCCGGCACCAGGATGCGGCCCACTTCGTGGAGGGTCGGGACCGGATCCATCCAGTGCCATGACGAGGAGGCCAGCACGGCGTCTGCGCTCCTGTCGGGGATGGGCATCGACTCGCCGCGACCCATCAGCGCCCGGACGCCGGGGACCTGTGCGGTGAGTACCGACCGCATCCGGTCGTCCGGTTCGATCGCGATCACTTCTTCGGCCCTCCCGATCAAGAGCCTGGTCAATGCTCCGGTGCCGGCCCCGAGGTCGACGACCGTGCCGACCTTCGTCGGGAGGATCCAGTCCACGGCGGCAGCGGGCGGTCCGGGACGGTAGCGCTCGTAGTGCGAGGCCGCCTCGCCGAAGCTTCCCGCGCGCGCTGCCTTCTCCTGCGGTCGTAGGTGCGACAGTGGTACGTCGAAGTCGAGCGGGTCCGCGTCGGTCACGATCCGACCCTAATGGAGAGGCCGCAGTCGTTCAGAGGGACTGAGCTCGAACCCGTGACTCTCACCTCGGCCGTGAGATCCTAAGATCACCTGGCACACACGCAGCACCGCACCGACACGGGGGTCATCCGATGGGGTGGGACTTCTCCACTGATCCGCAGTTCCAGAAGAAGCTCGACTGGGTCGAGGAGTTCTGCCGCGAGGAGGTGGAGCCGCTCGAGTTCGTCTTCCCTTACGCGGTGCGATCGAAGGATCAGAGGATCAAGGCCCTCGTGAAGCGGTTGCAGGACGAGATCAAGGCGCAGGGCCTGTGGGCGATCTTCCTCGACGAAGAGCTCGGGGGGCCGGGCTACGGGCAGCTGAAGCTGGGGCTGCTCAACGAGATCCTTGGTCGCTACCCGTCGGCGCCGCAGATGTTCGGCGCCGCGGCACCCGACACGGGGAACATGGAGATGCTCGCGGCGTACGGCACCGAGGAGCAGAAGGAGCGCTGGCTCAAGCCCATGCTCAACCAGGAGCTGTGGTCGGCCTACTCGATGACCGAACCGCAGGGCGGTTCCGATCCCAACCTGTTCCGGACGCACGCGACACGTGACGGCGACGAGTGGGTCATCAACGGCGAGAAGTGGTTCACGAGCGCGGGCCGGGTGGCCGACATCCTGTTCGTGATGTGCACAAACGGCATGTTCGTGGTGCCGCGGGAGACGCCGGGCGTCGAAATCCAGCCCGAGCCGCGCAACCACAACCACATCATCTACCGCGACGTCCGCATTCCTGCCGACCACCTGCTCGGACCCGAGGACGGCGCCAAGGTGCTGGCCCAGCGGCGCCTCGGGGGTGGCCGCATCCACCACGCGATGCGCACGATCGCGCAGTGCAAGCTGGCCTTCGACATGATGTGCGAGCGGGCGCTCAGCCGCGAGTCACACGGCAAGATCATCGCCGATCACCAGATGGTGCAGGAGAAGATCGCCGATTCCTACGCGTCGATCCGGATGCTGCGGCTGTTCGTGCTCGAGACTGCGTGGAAGATCGACAACACGAGCACGCAGGAGACACGCACCGACATCGCCGCGGTGAAGTACACCATGGCGAAGGTGCTGCGCGAGGTGTCGTTCAACGCGCTGCACATCCTGGGCTCGCTCGGCACCACCAACCTCACGCCGCTCCAGGCGATGTACGCGGGCGCGCCGACGATGGGCATCGCCGACGGCGTCGACGAAGTGCACAAGGCCACCGTCGCCCGCAACGTGCTCAAGAGCTACCGGCCCCATGAGGGCTACTGGCCGACCGAGTACTTCCCGGCGAAGCGGGCGAAGGCCCGCGAGAAGTTCGAGCCGCTGTTCGCGAAGGACCCGGAGCTACGTGCCCTCGCCGACGGCTATGCCAAGTACTTCGCCGGTCGCAGCTGACTGAAGCGCTCCACCTGCGGACGCGAACCGGTGGTCGCGCCCTAGCCTCAGCCGCCAGTGCAGAGCCTCGTTCTCGCTTCGTTCAACATCCACTGGGGCCGTCATCCGCGCTCGTACGAGCCGTTCGACGTCCTCGAGGCGTGTCGCCGGCTCGACGCCGACGTGCTGGCGCTGCAGGAGGTGTGGCGGCCCGACCACGAGACGAGCGTCCCCGAGGAGGTGGCCGACAAGCTCGGCTACGAGATCCACGAGATGTGGACCGGCCGCGCGGTCGTGGAGCCGACGTGCCGCACCGTCGGGCACACCGGCGATCCGGTCGGTACCGGCGACTGGGGCCAAGCGCTGCTGACGCGTGTGCCTCGGGGGCCGGTGATCGAGCACCGGCTGGACGGGTTCCTCTTCGATCCCAACGACCGCGCGGTCATGACGACCGACATCGAGCTCGACGGCGCGAGCCTCACGGTGTGCGCGTCCCACTTCCCGCACCTCGAGCACATCTCGCCGCTGCTCCGCTGGCGCCTGCGGGGCGTGCTGCCGGAGACCCACCACCCCGCCGTGCTCATGGGCGACTTCAACATGTGGCGGTGGGTGGCACGCTTCATCGTGCCAGGCTGGCGCGACACCGTGCGCGGCCCGACGTGGCCGTCCCGACAGCCGGTGTTCCAGCTCGATCATCTGCTCGCGACGCCGCCGATCGTCGCAACCGATGCCGAGGTCGTTCGCGTGGGCGAGTCGGACCACCTGCCGATCCGAGCCCGCGTGTCGCTCAGACAACGGCCTCCTGAGCGCTAGGACCGCTCCATCGACTGGACGTCGAAGTAGATCGGTAGCAGGTACTTCACGTAGAACGCATGCACGGTGAGTTGCGGGTACACCAGGTCCTCGTACTCCTGGATCTGAACGCGGTCGTCCTTGTCCCGGTAGCGCTTGCATGCCTCGAGGAGATCGTCGACCTCGGCTCGGGTGTCCTGGAGCAACCCGAGGTGATCGAAACCCGGTGAGCTCATCGGCTTGCCACTTTCGGCCAGCAGGATGAACTGGTCGGCGTCGGGGAGCAGGATGTGGCAGAGCTGGCCCACGACCTCGGTGTCGGTTGCCTTCCAGCCGAACACGGAGCCGTAGAAGGCGTCGACCTCCTCCCGGAACTCGTCGGTCAGCGTTCCCCGCTCGAAGGTGAGCTCCATGTGGTTGAACCGCATGAGCACACCGTAGATCCCGTTCCGGTCACGTGGCGAGGGCAGCGCCGGGATCGGGTCGGGGCGATCTTTACGGTCGGCGCTGGGCGATCCGGCGGTAGCGAATGTTGAGCCTGCGGAGCTTGGCGTTGTGGTCGTTCACCAGCTTCCGTCGCCGCGCGGGATCGTGCTCACCGGCGAGCTGCGTCTCGAGCTCTCTCTCGAGCTCGGCGATGGCGTCCGAGGTGCTCCTGGGCCGCCGCGGTGTCGTCGGCTTCCTGAAGCGAAGGCCGAGCGAGCCCGGCCCCGCGTCGATCGAGCTCTCCGTGATGTGCTTCGGCAGGCGGAGATGCTCGCGGAGGACGTACTGGTCGGCCGCCTTGTTGACCGACACCGCCACGACGTTCAGCGGCTCCAGGCACGCTTCGACGCATTCCGGCTTCGTGCAGTAGTCGTATCCCAGCTCGGCCCGTTCCGCGGAGAACTCGCCTCCGCAGTTCCTGCAGCTCAACAGCCCCTCCGTCGTCGTTCAGATCGCGGGCTTCCGTCGCGTTCTCGGCACAATTCTATCGACGCGGGCCGCCAACCTGAGACGGTCAGCCGACGGTTTCGCCGGGTGCTTCGGCGCTGACCATCCAGGGCGTCCCGAACCGGTCGACGCACATGCCGAACATCGGCGACCAGAACGTCGCGCCGATCGGCAGCGTGATCTCGCCGCCGTCCGCGAGCGCCTCGAAAGCCCGCTTCGCCTCGTCGACGTCGGCGACTGCATAGTTGACCTGCATCCCCTGCACCGGGCCGAAGCTGTCGGTGGTCGGGTCGTCGGAGGCCATGAGCAGGTTGTCGTCGAACTTCAACGCGGCGTGCATGATCAGATCCGCCTGAGCGGCGGGCACCGGCTCGTCCGATGGCGCGTCCTTCAGCGCCAGCAGCACGAGATCGCCACCGAAGATCTCCTGGTACCGGGTGAAGGCCTCGCGACAGTTGCCACCGAAGTACAGGTACGGGTGAAAGGGCATCGGTTCCTCCAGGGAGTGGATGAGGTGAGTCTCTCCCATCTGACGGCTCGAGCGACCAGGACTCATCGCCGGCGCTTGAGGCAGGATGGGCCGATGGCACCTGTGCGGATCGGCGTGCTCGGCGCCGCGAAGATCGCGCCGGCGGCGCTGATCAAGCCCGCCCGCAAGCTCGACGAGATCGACGTCCGTGCGATCGCGGCGCGCGATCGGGCGAAGGCCGAGAGCTTCGCCGCCAAGCACGGGATCCCCAACGTGCACGACGGCTATCAGGCCCTGATCGACGACCCGAGCATCGACGCGATCTACAACCCGCTGCCGAACGGGCTGCACGGCAGGTGGACGATCGCCGCGCTCGAGGCGGGCAAGCACGTGCTCTGCGAGAAGCCGTTCACCGCGAACGCCGACGAGGCCGAGGCGGTCGCGGCCGTGGCCGACCGCTCCCGACGCGTCGTGATGGAGGCGTTCCACTACCGATACCACCCGTTGATCGACCGCATCCTCGAGATCGTTCGCGCCGAGCTGGGCACGGTCCGCCACGTCGAGACGTGGATGATCATTCCGTTGCCGTCGCGCCGCGACATCCGCTGGCAGCTCGACCTCGCGGGCGGGTCGACCATGGACGTCGGGTGTTACACGATCCACCTGTTGCGCACCCTCGCCGGTGAGGAGCCAACGGTCGTCGGAGCCTCCGCCCGCGAGCGCTCGATCGGGATCGACAGATGGATGGAAGCCGACATGCGCTTCGCCGGCGGGGCGACGGGCAAGGTGACCGCGTCGATGCTGTCGCCGAGGCTGTTGTCGCTCGGCGCCCGCGTCGAGGGTGACAAGGGCGAGTTGCGAGTCTTGAATCCCTACGCGCCGCACTACTTCAGCCGCGTGACCGTCAGCACCAACGGCAAGAAGCGCACCGAGCCGCGCGCCTCGCGGGAGCCGACATACATGTTCCAGCTGCGCGCCTTTGCCGGCGCGGTGCTCCGCGGGGAGCCGATCCTCACCGGTCCCGCCGACTCGATCGCCAACATGCGGGTGATCGACGCCGCGTACCGCGCTGCCGGGCTCGAGCCTCGCCGCCCGAGTCTGCAGTGACGAGCGCCTCGACGACTCGGACGACCGGAACGACGGACTAGACGGAGCTCAGGAGCTCGAGGGCGCGCGCGGTGGTCGCCAGCGCCTCGAGATGGCCGTCGACCGAGCCGAGGCCGGCATTCATGGTGTTGATCGACACGTGCGTCGCGCCCGCGTCGCGCCACCTGCCGACTTGCTCGACGACCTTCTCCAGTCCCGCGTCGGTCCAGCTGACCCGTCCTTCCATCCCGAGCGTGGATGGATCCCGGCCCGCGTCGCGCGCGGCCTGGTCGACGATGGCTCGGGCCTCGTCGAGCTTCGGGCCGGGAGGCACCTGCGGGAACCAGCCGTCGGCGAGTCGACCGACGCGCTCGTAGGCGCGCTTCGACTGCGCGCCGAGCCAGGTCGGGATCGGTCGCTGGACCGGCAACGGAGCGATGCCGGCCGCGGTCACTCGCTCGAAGGCACCGTCATGCGTCACCGCCGGCTCGGTCCACAGGCGGCGGAGCAACGCGATCTGCTCCTCCATCCGTACGCCGCGGTTGGTGAACTCCTTGCCGAGCGCCTCGTATTCGACGGCGTTCCAGCCGAGGCCGACGCCGAGCCGGAACTTGCCGTTGGTCAGCAGATCCACCTCCGCCGCCTGCTTGGCCACGAGCGCGGTTTGGCGCTGGGGAAGGATGATGATGCCGGTCACCAACTCGAGCGACGTGATCGCGGCGTAGTAGCCGAACAGCACGAACGGTTCGTGGAACGTCGTGTGCACGTTGTACGGGCCGTTCCACGGCTTGTGCACCTCTGGATCGGCGCCGAGCACGTGATCGTACACGAGCACGTGCGCGAACCCGAGCTCCTCGACCCGCAACCCGTACGCGCGCACACCCTCGACCGCGGCTCCGATCTCGGTCTGAGGGAACACGACTCCGATCTGCATGTCGTCTTTCTAGCGCTGCACCGACAAGTAGAGAAGATCTGCCTCGACGGGCCGGCGAGGCAAGCGTCGAGCGCCGAGCGCCGAGTGCCGTCGACGGCCTACGCGGCCGTCGCTCGCGCAAAGCCGTCGAGCAGACCCTGCCAGCCGCCGGGTGAGTCGAACGCGGCGCGGACCGGCTCCTGCGCATCACCGAAGCGCTCCAGATCGCGGTGTTCGAGCTCGACCCGGGTGCGGCTCGGCGTCTCGGCCACGAAGCGCACCTCGACCTCCGTCACGAGGGTCGGGTCGAAGGTCCAGCTTCCGTCGATTTGCCAGGCGAGCACGAGCCGGCTCGGTGGCTCCCAGTGCAGGACGCGTCCCCACTCGCACTCAGTCCCGTCGACGCCGATCTCGTACCAGCGACCGCCCTCCCGAGGCTCGAGCACGGCCCGCTCGAGGTCGGCCTTCCCGATGTGGTGCTCGCGCGACCACCACCGATCGATGCCCTCGGTGAACACACGGAAGGCCTTGTCCATCGACGCCTCGACGGTCACGCGCTTGTGAACGGCCCGATCGGTCACGGTCATGTCCCTTCTCCTTGTTCGCTCTCTGCTTGTTCGGCCTCTGCTTCTTCGGCCTCTGCCGCCGCCTTGAAGGCGGCCAGCGCCTGATCCCAGAACCGGTCCAGGTAGGCGCGCAGCGCGCCCAACCCGTCCGGGTTGAGTTGATAGAGCCGGCGGGCACCGGCCTGCCGGTCGACCACGAGACCGGCCCCTTTCAGCACCCGCAGATGCTGGGAGACCGCGGGGCGACTCACCGGGAGCCCCCGGGCGAGCTCGACGACAGGCCGAGGGCCGGCGGCCAGGCGTTCGAAGATGCTCCGCCTGGTTGGGTCGGCAAGCGCCGTAAGCGCCTTCTGGTAAGTAGCCACTTACGGTAAGTTACGACTTACATCTACGTTCGTCAAGCGCGTCCGAGCGGGCGTCTCGGCCGCGGCAGCCAGGGTGTCATCTCCAGGCAGCGCGGGGGACGGCGTCGCCGGAGCGCCGGCGGGTGAGTACGTGGGAGATGCCGTCCCACGATCGGGCGTCGTCCGCGTTGTTCGCATGTGGAGCGCAGAGGCGTGCGAGGTCGACACCGAGATCGGCGAGGTCCCAGCGGAGCCGGAACAGCGCGAGTCGATCCGGCAGGACCTCGACCCCGGTTGCCGCGGCGTAGGCGGCGCTGGCCAGTCCGTCTCCTGGTTCGAGGAGCCACATGTCGCGTTCTGGTGCGGCGAGGAGGGCGGTGTCCCAGTCGACCAGCATCCAACCGCTCGGCGTGCGCACGCTGTTGCCGGCGTGCGGTTCTCCGTGCGTCAAGACGGTGCGATCGTTGTGTGCTCGCGCCGCGCCCGCCAGGTCGTCGTACTCCGCGAGCATGTCGACGATCAGCTGTCGATGCTCCGCCAGGAGGCCGGCCAGGGGCCGCGAGTACGGGCCGGCATCGGCGTGCCCGTCGGGGTCTGCGATCGCGGCTTCGAGATCGGCCCGGTTCTGCAGCTGATAGTCGTCGGATCGGGCGTGCAACGGAGTCGGCAGCGATGCGGTGTGGAGTCGAGCGATCACATCGACCACGGCCAGCCGGTCGGCAACCGGCAGGGCCTGGCCGCCGCGGAACGTCTCGCCATCGATCATCGGATAGACGGCAAGTGCCCACTCGTCGCCGAGACGATGGAGCACGCCGCCGGTCCGCTCCGCGATCGGTGCAACGACGTAGTCGGCGCCGTCGGCTTTGAGCGCGTGCGCGGTGGCGAGCGCCGCCACCAGACGATCGAACACGTCGGCCCGCGACTCTCGGGGGCCGGAGCGCCGCCCATCCAGGTCGTCGACGGTGACGAACCACGCCTGGTGGTGGCGATCTTCCACCCGCCAGTGATGACTGCCGGCACCCACGGCGAAATACGACACGGCGGTCGCCGGGATGTCCCAACCGCGCTCGAGGGCCGCGACGAGGTCGGCCTCGGCGAGTCGCGCAGGCTGTGAGCGCACTATCGCTCGAGGTACTTCATGGCGAGGTCGGGTGGCGCGCACGCCAGCCAGGCGTCGACGAGCGCCTCGCGCAGCGGCCGCTTGGTGACGGTCTTCAGCTGAACGAGCACTGCGGCGTAACCGTCGAAGTGAGGGATCGTGAAGAAGCCCCTGGGACTTGCCGCGAGCACGGCCTCCTTCTCGCCGAGGTCCTCGACCCGAACGGCGAGGATCGGCCCATCCGGCGGAGTCTGGTCGCCGAACCGCTTGATGTCGGCCTTGCTGAAAGGTCTCTCCCAAGCGAAGGCCTTGCCGGCGACGTTCCAGGTCCGCGTGCCGCGGCGCTCGCCCTCAGTGACCTCGGGCAACGCCAATGCGAGCCGAGCGACCTCCTCGAGAGTCACCACGCTCGGCACCCTATCGTCGACCACTACCCGGCCCGGGCCGACTAGGCGGCGCGTTGTCTCACTGCGTGTCTGTGCGACCGGAGTGGGTGCAACGCACGGGCGCTACGGTTCCCCGGCGTGACCGCGGCCGCGATCAGCACGAGGGTGTCGGACCTCCTCGGCGTCCGGTACCCGATCGTGCAGGCCCCGATGGGTTACATCGCCCGGTCGCCGCTGGCCTCGGCCGTGTCCAACGCCGGCGGTCTCGGGATCATCGAGACCTCGTCGGGTCAGCTCGAGGACGTGCGCGAGGAGATCCGCCGGATGCGAGATCTCACCGACAAGCCGTTCGGGGTGAACATCGCCCAGCTGTTCGTGCGCGACCCCGTCGAGATCGTGGCCTTCGTCGCGGAGCAGGGTGTCCGGTTCGTGACGACGTCTGCAGGCGACCCGAGCGTTCTCACCGCGCGCCTGCACGACGTCGGCATCACCGTGTTCCACGTCGTCCCCCACCTGCGTGGCGCAATGAAGGCGATCGCCGCCGGTGTCGACGGGTTGGTGGTCGAAGGCGGTGAGGGCGGTGGCTTCAAGCAGTCGCGCGACGTCGCCACGATGGTCTTGCTGCCCTTGATATGCGGTGCGGTCGACGTTCCGGTGATCGCCGCCGGCGGCATTGTCGACGGCCGGTCGATGGCGGCCGCGTTCGTGCTCGGCGCCGAGGGCGTGCAGATGGGAACCCGCATGGTGTCGGCCGCCGAGTCGCCGGTGCACTCGAACTGGAAGGAGCTGATCGTACGCTCGTCCGAGACCGACAGCGTGATGCTCAACCGATGGGGAAAGCCGGCGTTCCGCGTCCTTGCGACGCCGTACTCCGAGGCCCGCGAACGTGACGAACGGGTCGCGTTTCCCGCGCTCGATCAGCTCCTGAAGGTGTACTTCGAGGGCGACCTCGATGCCGGTTTCGTGTTCGGCGGACAGGTCGCCGGTCGGATCCGCTCGATCGAACCCGTCGCGACGATCATCGACCGCACGGTCACCGAGTTCCACGAGGTGATGATCGAGGTCGCCGGGCGATGGGCCGGCAGCTCGTCGTAGACGTGCTTCACAGGGAGACCTCGTGCGACAGCTGATGCTCGATGGGCCAGGCGCGGTGCGGTGGGACGAGGTGCCCGACGTGCAGCTGTCGGGCGCGGACGCCGCCGTGGTCCGGCCCGTCGCAGTGGCGACGTGCGACCTCGACGTCGCCGTCCTGCGGGGCCGGTTCCCGCTCGAAGGCCCCTACCCCTTCGGCCACGAGGGCGTGGCAGAGGTCGTCGAGGTTGGCGCCGGAGTTCGTTCGGTCGCGGTCGGCGACATCGTCGTCGTGCCGTTCCAGATCTCCTGCGGGCGATGCCCGCCGTGTGCGCGCGGCCGCACCGGTAACTGTGCGGCACACCCACCGCTGTCGACCTTCGGGCTCGGGCCGATGGGCGGGCTCGGGTGGGGCGGTCTGCTCGCCGACCTGACGCTCGTTCCCCACGCCGACGCCATGCTCGTGCGGCTACCTGAGGGCGTCGACCCCGCCGCGGCGGCAAGCGTCAGCGACAACATCTCGGATGCATGGCGTACCGTCGGCCCGCAGCTCGAACAAGAGCCACACGGAGACGTCCTCGTCATCGGCGGCGACGGCGGCCCGAACTCGATTGGTCTCTACGCCGTCGGGATCGCCGTCGCCCTCGACGCCTCACGAGTCGTCTACGCCGATCATAACGCCGAGCGCCTCGCGATCGCGGCCCGGCTGGGCGCCGAGACACGCGAAGGTTCCCTGCCGCGCAAGATCGGCGCCTTCCCCATCACCGTGGATGCCAGCGGTGACCACGACGGCGTGCGCTGTGCACTGAACAGCACCGCGTTCGACGGCACTTGCACCAGCCCATCCGTCTACCTGACAGACCCGCCGTTGCCCCTCTTGTCGATGTACTCGCGTTGTTGCACCTTCCACACCGGACGGGTCCACGCGCGGCCCGCCATCGACCGCGTCCTCGCGCTCATCGCCGGCGGGTTCGATCCGTCCATCGTGACCAGCGCCATTGTGATGTGGGAAGACGCGCCCGCCGCCCTCGCCGACCCGCCGATGAAGCTCGTCGTGACGAGGTGATGCGACGGCCGGCGCCCGTTACGCCACGGGGACACCATCCACGAAGGTCAACGGCAGCACGAACAGGTTGCGGGCCCCGCCGGGATAGCCGACGTGCCCGCGGATCCACGCGTGCAGCGCGAGCCACAGGCGCCCCGCGCTGTCACTGAACACCTCCTGGCCACCGGGGCCCTTGGCATCGGCACTCGAGCCCAGCCAGGGCCCGGGCGCCTTCCTGCACGGCCCGAAAGGTGTCTCGCAGGTGGCGTAGCCGATCGCATAGTTCGCAGTCGCAAAGTCGTTGCCGGAGTAGAAGAGGTAGTAGCGACCCGCGTGGGCCACCATGCTCGGGCCCTCGACGTTCCCGCCCTCCCAGGGTTGGTCTGCCCGCAACAG
The DNA here is from genome assembly GCA_005888325.1 of Actinomycetota bacterium. Taxonomy (NCBI): domain Bacteria; kingdom Bacillati; phylum Actinomycetota; species Actinomycetota bacterium. The sequence continues at coordinate 88,661 of VAWU01000030.1, read as the reverse complement.
AAGCCGCCTCGGCCCCACCAGGCCGAGCCCGTCGGGGGTGAGCTGCTGGGCGACGATGCCGGTCATGCCGGGCGCGGCGTGCTTCCAGATGAGGACGGCACGGCCATCAGCGTCGACGAAAGGGCTGGCGTCGATGGCGCCATCCTTCGGACAGACCAGGGGCGCAGCAGAGTTGTCGACGAACGGTCCCTTGGGGTTCGATCCCACCGCCCGCGACAGGCACTGGCGGTCGGGGTCCGGCGCGCGAGTGCTGTAGTACATGACGAAGCCGCCCGGGCGGACGAGCACCGAGGGCGCCCACACCCTGCCGGGTGAGGACCACGGCGCGAGTCGGGCGAGCGCCTCCGAGCGTCGACCCGTCCCGAACAGCCCATCCGATGTCAGCACCGGCACCCGCCGATGCTCGGTGTTCGTCGAATAGGCGTAGTAGGTGTCGCCCACGCGCAGCACGTAGGGATCGGCGAAATCGTTGCAGTAGACCGCGGGGGTGTCGCCGCGCAGCGCGCTGCGGACCTCTCCGGCGAGACCGCTCGCCCCACCGATGCGGGGGCGGGAGGCGAGCGGGCTCGCCTTCACCGCGGTTCGAAACTCGACGCCCGCGCACTTGGACTCGCTGACGAGCGGCACGACGACCGCCACGATCAACCAGACGAGGGCGAGCGCGACCGCCCCCGCCGCGGAAACGATCGCGAGCAGTGTGAGTGGCGTCCTCCGGCGCGAGGGGAAGGGCCCGGTAGTGCTGATCTCGTGGCTCAACGGCTCAGCCTCTCACGACTGTCGCCCGCCGGTTACGCCATGTCCGCGGCGGTTCGCGCCCGATGGCAGGCATGAGCCGAGCAGTAGCGTTGACGGTTGATGGGCGAGCCCTCGCTGCCGTCGGGCATGGTGACGTTTCTCCTCACCGACGTCGAGGGGTCGACACGAATCTGGGAGGCCGACCCCAGCCGGGCGCGGGCCGGGTTCGAGCGCCACGACGCCCTCGTGGCCGAACACCTCGCGTCGTTCGGCGGTGGCCGCCCCAGAGACCAGGGTGAGGGGGACAGCGCGTTCGCCGTGTTCGCCCGGGCCACCGACGCGCTCGGGTGCGCCCTTGCGCTCCAGCGCGCGATGTTCGCCGAGGCGTGGCCCGACGACGCAGCGATCCGCGTTCGGATGGCGCTGCACACGGGGGAAGCCGAACTGTCGAAGGGAAACTACAAGGGTTCGGCCGTACATCGGTGTGCGCGCCTGCGTGGTCTCGCCCACGGTGGTCAGATCGTCCTGTCGGAGGCCACCGCGCAGGTCGTGCGCGACCAGTTGTCGGACGATGTGACGTTGCGCGACATGGGAGTGCACGAGCTCCGTGGGCTGCTGCACCCCGAGCACGTCTACCAGCTCTGCCACCCTGAGCTTCCCACCGAATTTCCGCCGCTGCAGTCGGGATCGGGACGCCCGCGCGACCTCCTCGTCGGCGGTGAGGTCCCGTTGCCCGCGCCGCTCGCGAGCAGCGACGGTGGTGTGTTCGTGGGTCGGGACGCGGAGTTGGCCGAGCTCGACGTCGAGTGGGAAACGCCGAACGCTATCGGAGCCCGTATGGTGTTGATCAGCGGTGAACCGGGGATCGGCAAGTCGCGCCTCGCTGCGCAGTTCGCCGCGGCGGTCCACGAGCGGGGCGCGACGGTGCTGTTCGGTCGATGCGACGAGGAGGTGCTGCGGCCCTATCAGCCATTCGCCGAGGCGTTGAGCAGCTACCTCCGCGTCTTTCCCGCCGACCAGCTTCAGTACCGGTTGGGTCGCTTCGTCACCGAGCTCGGCCGGTTGGTGCCCGAGCTGGGTGATCGGGTGCCGGGCCTCGCCCAGCCCCGTTGGAGCGATGCCGACGCGGAACGGTTCCGGCTGTTCGAGGCGGTCGCGGCATTCCTGATGGAGCTGAGGCGGGGTGCGCCGGTACTGCTCGTGCTCGACGACCTCCACTGGGCCGACAGGGCGACGTTGCTCCTGCTCCGCCATCTGGCACGCCACGCGGATCTGACGGGGCTCGTCGTGCTCGCGACGTGTCGCGACGAGAGTGTGTCTTTGTCGACGCCATTCGCGGAGACGCTGATCGTCGCGAGCAGTCCGTCAGCCGAATTCGGCTGACCGGGCTCGGTGATGCGGATGTGACGGCACTGCTCGACACGACGACGGGCGCGGGACAGCCGGATGGTCGGACATCGGCGCTCGCGCGAACGCTGTGCGAGGGAACGGAAGGCAACCCGTTCTTCATCGGTGAGATGCTGCGCCACCTCGCCGAGAGCGGCGCCATCCACGAACAGGGTGGTCGATGGGTGTCCGATGCGGGGCTCAGTCGCCTCGAGGTTCCCAGTGGGGTGCGGGGGGTGGTGGCCCAGCGCGTCGCTCGCCTCATCGAGCCCGCGGGCCGAGTGCTCGCCGCGGCTGCCGTGATCGGCCGCGAGTTCCGGTTCGACGTGCTCGCTGCAGTCATGGACCTCGACGAGGAGAGTCTGCTCGAGACGCTGGATGACGCGGTGCACGCCGGTCTCGTCGCGGAGATGCGGGGCACAGTTGGCGTGTACGTCTTCTCGCATGCGCTCGTGCGCCAGACGCTCTACGAAGGGCTGACGACCACACGTCGCGCCCGACTGCACCGCCGCGTCGGCGACGCGCTCGAGGCGCTCTTCACCGGTGCGTTCGAGCCGCCGCTGGCTGAGCTCGCGTACCACTACTGGCAGGCCGCCGGCTTCGGCGACGCCGCCAAGGCGATCGACTACGCGTGGCAGGCGGGCGATCGATCGACGGATCTCCTCGCGTACGAGGACGCCAGCCGTCAGTACCTGATGGCACTCGAAGTGCTCGAGGCATCCGCACCGGGTGACGTCACGCGGCGGTACGACCTGCTCCGTGCGGTTGGTGACGCAGCATGGCGCACGAGCGAGGTCCAGCGCGCCCGCGCGAGCTTTCTTGAGGCCGCGGAGCTCGCCCGCCGGATCGGCGACCCGATCCGACTCGCAAACGCGGCGCTCGGGCTCGGCGGAGCCGGCTTTCGCCCGTGGTGGACCGAGCAGGGGCTCGTCGACGACGTCCTCGTGAAGCTGCTCGAGGAGGCCCTCGACGTGCTCGACCGCGGCGACTCCGCGCTTCGGGTCAAGCTGCTCGGCTCGCTCGCGCAACAGCTCTTCGTGTTCGGCGACACCGATCGGCGACAACGGCTCGCCGACGAGTCACTCGCGATGGCTCGCCGCACCGACGATCCCGCCACGCTCGTACAGGCGCTTCTGTTCTGGCGCATGGCGCGGTGGCAGTTCGCGAACATGCGCGACCGGCTCGCCGTTTCCAACGAGGCATTGGAGCTCGCACAGGCGCTCGATCAGCGAGAGCTGGTGATGCAGGCGCTCTCGTTCCGGTTCGTCGATCTGATGGAGCTCGGCGATGTCAGGCGCGCCGACGCAGATGCAGAGGCGCTCGAGGCCGCGGCCCGCGAGCTCCACGCGCCCTATTACCAGTGGACCACCACCCTCTACGCCGCCATGCGAGCCATCCTGGAGGGACGCTTCGCCGACGCCGAGGTGACCGTGAACGAAGGCTTCGAGATCGGCCAGCGCGCGGGCCGAACGGTGGCTTTGCAGATGATGGGCGCCCAGCTCGCGATACTCCGCCGCGAGCAGGGTCGCATCGAGGAATTCCGGGCGATCGCTGTGGCCGCGACGGGGTCCATCGATCTCCCATTGCGAGCGGCACGAATCCTGGCGGACGTCGAGTCAGGCCGTGAACAGAGCGCTCGCCTCGAGTTCGACGCGATTGCTGCGGCAGATTTCGCCGACGTACCCGATGACCTGTTTCGGTCGGTCACGCTGGCGATGCTCGCGGAGATCTGTTCGCGACTCGGTGACAGCCGGCGCGCCGACGTGTTGTTCGCCTTGCTTCTCCCCCACCGCGAGCAGATCATCCTGCTCACGTTCGCCGTGGTGTTCATGGGATCGGTGTCGCACTACCTCGGGATACTCGCCCTCACACGAGGAGCCTGGGACGAAGCCGCCGACCACCTCGAAGATGCGATCGCTCGCCACGCCCGGCTGGGAGCGGCCCCGTTCCACACGCGATCGCGGCTCGAGTACGTGCGAATGCTCCTCGCGCGGAACGCAACCGGTGACCGCGACGCCGTTCGCCCGCTGATCGATTCGATCGTCGCGGAAGCCGAGCGGCTGGGAATGCAGGCCGTGCGCCGCGGCGCCGAGGCGCTCCGCGAGTCGTCGACCTAGCGCGCCCTTTCTCCGTCGCGAGGGGTCAATCAGGGCGACCCTCTTCATCATCGGCGACGGCTCGACGCTGCTCGGCCGCATCGGCGTCCGGCACCTCGGGATCGGGGCTCGTGCGAACGGCGTCGTCGGACGACGATGCGACCGCCCGTCGCTGATCCAGGAGGTCGGCCTCCGCCACCTCGGGGTCGTCGGCTCCGAACGAGACGTCGTCCTCCTCGTCGACGAGAGGCTGCGCCTGCTCGAGCGCATCGGCCTCGGGCTTTGGCTCGTCTGCCATGTTCTCTCCCTCACGCGGCGGGGGTTGGGTGTCAGGGGCGGCCGAGATGAAGGCCGGTGGCGCTCGTGATCGGCGTGCCGCGGTAGCAGCCGACCAGGTACGGGAAGTCCGGCGTGGCGACGTAGTGGTACATCACGGTTCGCTGACCGTGCCAGGTGATCGAGCTCGTGCGGCCATGGCACTCGTCGAGGTCCACGCTCGCGAGGAGGTTGCCCGACGAATCATGGTCGACGTAGATCCCGAAGCCGTCGAGCGCGTAGCCGAAGAGACCGGGGTCGAAACCCGCCGTGTCCTTCCAACACGCCGAAAGCGAGTGGAAGTGGTACTGCCCGGTCATCTCGGGATGCCCGTCGCAGCGGTCCTGCACCTCATGCGCGACCGCGTCGCGACCGCCCGCGTCGAAGGCGCTGTAGATGGGGACGCCGAGCACGCTGACGCCGATCGTCCCGCCGACGCACGAGGGCGATGCGGCGAGCTGCGGCTCGGGAAGTGTCACCGAGAGCGTGTACCCCCTGATCGAGTTGGGGTTGCGGTCGTAGGCGTAGGCGGGATCGCCGGAAGCAACCGGGAAGACGCCGGTCGGCACCGTCGGCAGGCCGTTGCCCGTCAGCGTCTCGCCGCCGGTCGACTCCTTTCCCGTGATCTGGCCGTGCTGGTCCAGCGAACCGCTGACCGCGATCTTCGCGGTGGCGTCCCAGGTGTTGGTGACGGCGTGGATCCACGGCCCGTCCCGGAATGCCCCGCCGCCGTTGAACTGGGTGATGCAGGAGTAGACCGAGCCCTTCACCGCGCTCGTCGCGTACCGCTGATCGCCGATGGGCAGCTTCGTGAGATCGACACCACCGGACGCGGCGCGGGTCGAGGTCGATGCGGCGGCGCTGCTGGTCGTCGTCGTGGCGACACTGTTGTCGCCCCCACCGCAACCGGGAGCGACCAGCGCGGCGCCAACCGCGAGACCGGCGAATGCGCGCCTGATCATCGACGCAGACGGTACAAGGTCGGCATCGCCATAGCTGTGCCGTCAACCCTGAGCTCGCCGCAGCGCGCGGCTCCGCCTCCGACGGACGGCCACGAGCGTCACCAGCGAAGCGAGAACAACACCGGCGATACCCGTGAACAGCGCGACAGCGCGATGACTGCCGCGCGTGCAGGCGCTGCATCGGCGAAACGTGTACGTGCCTGAGCCCACGCGGAAGACCGCGGTGCCGCTCTCGAGGCTCAGCAGATGGACGCCGGTCGCGTGGGCCGCGGCCCCACCCCCCTCTGTCACGTCGGACGCTCGCTTCGCGGGCACGTGCACTGTCGCCGTGGCATTCGGAGGGATCGTCACATGGGCGGTCAGCGCGCGTGGATCGGCTCGCGTCCGCACCCACGACACGGTCACCCGTCCCGCAGGGATGCGCACTACACCCTCGACGCGGTGGAGGGTTGCAGGCGCCACCATGTCGAGCGTTGCCCAACCCGGAGCAGTCGGGCGAACGCCGAGCAGCGCTTCCTGCATGGCCACGAGGACCGTCGAGCCCCACCCGTGCGACATGCTGTCGCCCTCGGCGTCGATCGGGTCCCACGCCTCCCAGGTGAACGTCCCCCCACGGTCGAGGATGTTCGCCCAGCCCGGCTGGTGGCGGTTCGTCAGCGTGGCCACGAGGTCTCCATCGCGACGGGCCGCGTGCAAGGCGCGGAGCAGCGCCTCCGCCGTCATCGGCCCCATCGCCATCCCGAGGCGCACGACGTGGTCCGCGACGGTCTTCTGCCGCAGAGCGGGCACCAAGCCGGCAGCCAGGGCCATGGCGTTCGCCTGTTGAGACGCGTGCCCGCTCTGGGTGCCGTCGGCTCGCAAGCCGTCGACGTAGACACCGTCGGGTCGGGTGAGGTGCGCGCCGACCGCCTCGGTCAGCGCTTCCGCCCGCCGTCGCTGGGTGTCCACCTCGGCGGACGGGCGCCGGAGTGCGGCGGCGACCTCCACGACACGCGAGAGGGCGTCGATCGCGAGGATGTTGACGGTCGTCCGCGCGACCGTGGACACGTCGTAGCCGTAACGCATCGCGGGCGGCCAGTCGACGATCCCGAACTTGTAGTCCTCGTCCCCTCCGCCCGCCAGGTCGGTCACCAGACCGGTCGTCGGGTCGACGTAGCGAGCGACGTAGTCGGCGATGTTCACCAGCACCGGATAGAGCTGGTCGAGTAGCCCGCGGTCACCCGTGTTCTCGTAGTACTGCCACACCCACTCGGGATAGATCTCGGTGTAGTCCGGGATGTCGCGCTTGCCCTGACCCGCGGGGTACACGGCGTTGAGCCGTCCATCGGGCCAGTACCGCGACTGCGATCGGGCGAACTCCAACAGGACCTGGCGGGTGAGGTTCTGTTCGCCGAAGGCGCGCATTGCGGTCTCCGACTCATTGAACGCGTCACGGAGGAAAGGCCCTTTCTCTCGCGTCGGTGTGTCGATGAACTGCTCCTGGGACGCGAAGAGCGCGGAGTGACGAGCCAGCTCCCAGACAGCGTCGAGTGTCGGGTCGGAGGACGAGAAGGACGCGGCGTGCTCGTCTGGAACGTCGGAGTGGCGCGCGTATGCCACGACGTCGCCCGCCGCGAGCACCTCGCCTGGGGCGTCGACCTGCAGGTAACGGAACCCGAGATACGAGAACGTGCGGAACGTCTGCTCTCCCGCCCGCTCGACGTAGCGGGTGCTCATGTCGGTCCCCTGCGTGCCTCGTGAGGTCGAAACGTCTCCCTGCTCGTCCAGCAGGTATCCCGCGCGCAAAGAGATCGCGCGCCCGGCTACCCCGCGATGGAACGTGATCGCCGTTACGGCGGCGATGACCCGTCCGAAATCGGCCACAAAGGCGCCCGACGCGGTACGAGTGAACGCCACCGGCCGCACGGGGGTCTCGACGATGCGGCCGCGTTGGGCCGTCAGGTGCGTGAAGGGTGGAGCCGGGTGCCTGCCGACGACGGTCGGGACCTGCCACGCCGCATCGTCGAAGCCGGGCTGGTCCCAACCCAAGGGCCAAGCGCGGCCGTCGAGTGCTTCGACGAAGTCACCACTGTCCTGATTCCGCGGCGGCGCGGGCAACCACGGCGCTCGCTGCACCCGCCACGAGCCGTCGGTCGTGACGAGCTGGCGCGTGCCGTCGCCGTACTCGACGGAGACCTGCACGATGACTCCCGGCTCCGATGCGGGACGGCCCTTGCCCGTCCCGGACCAGTGGTAGAGCGCACCGATGGCGTTCGCCACGCCGCTGCGAAGCGCCAGGGTGACGTCCGTGGCCAGGTAGTAGCCGTCGTCCGGATAGGCGAACGACGGCCCTTGGGCCACACGCGTGCCGTTGATCCACAACTCGGCCTGCTGCGATGCCGACATGTACGCGACGGCCCGATCGATGGCGGCGGCCTTCAGGGAGAAGTCGGTGCGCGCGAACGTGTACTCCTCGGGTTCGCCTGCAGACGCGCGGCGAATCCACGCCGCTCGCCAGTCCGGGTCCCGCAAACCCGTGTCGAACCGAACCGGAGTCGCGAAGGGACTCGCCCGTCCACCGGCATCCCAGATACGCACCGTCCACCAGTAGCGGGCGTCGCTCAGCAGAGCCGGGCCGCGATACGGAACGAATGCCTGCTGTCGTGAGGCGACCCGGCCGCTGTCCCACACGAGATCGCCTCGAGCGGGGGCGGTGGACGATCTCCGCGACACCACGACGCGGTACGCGGACTGAACCGAGCCGCGCGGGCCAGGTGCCAGTTGCCAGGCGAAGTCCGGTGCCACGTCGTCGACCCCGATGGGGGCGAGTCGCCCGTCGANNNACGAGGAGGCCTGGGCGCACGGGTAGAGGACGCGAGAGCCGGTGCCGGGCTGACGACCATCGCCGCGGACGCGACCGCGGCAACGATGCGGGCGGCGCGCGCCCGATGGGGCAGACCGTGAGGGCCGACGACCTCGATGGCGCTCATGATGCCCCGGTGCGGGTACGTCGCGTAGGCGTCGAGCGGCAGATGCGTCAGGTCGACGTCGTACGGCGCAGTCATACGATCACGGGTGCCGATTGGACCTGCCAACCCGAGCGCGTAACCAAGCCAATCTGGCGCCGGGGTCGTGAGAGCATGGACTCGGCGGGCGGGGCCACCCTTGTCGCCAAGCCGGATGCGAGAGCAGAATTGGCAGGTCGCTGTCGAGGGGGCGGGGGTGGGCGAGGTTAAGGGCGTCTCCAGGCGAGACCTCATAAGGAAGGCAACGGTCGCCGGGGGAATCGTATGGGCCACCCCCGTGATACAGACCATGACGACGGCAGCTTCGGCAGCGGGGACGCCAGAGCCCGGCTGTCCTGATTGCGCGCAGACTTCCTGCCTCTCTGGATGCGGCGCCTACACGTTCGATTCTGAGGGTTGTTTTTGCAGCACCGGTCCAACCGGAGTATGCGAGCACGTCTTCTTTCCCACAGGGCAAGCCTGTGAGGAGTACGCGGCCTGCGGGCCGGCGCCTGGGTACACGTGCTTGTCCGGATTCCGCTGCGTGACTACGTGTTGCTGTGACTTCGGTCTTCCGCCCTTCTGCGCACCGGTATGCCCTGGCACGCAGCAAGCGCGCAAGGCCCTGGGCGTATCCATGCCACCCGGGCTCTAGTGGAGCGTCGCGGATTCAGTGACGCGCCAGCACGTCAGCGCCGGCGTGCCCGCCTGGCAAGAGATCGCTGAGGACTGGCTCGCAGCCAAACGCGTTGGGCGAGATGCTGCGGGAAGCGCATCGATGTCAAGTTGCAGCTACAAGCCGGCGTAGAACTGCAGGCCGTTGCCGTCCGGATCGCGCACGTGGAACTCACGTGTGCCCCAGCTGGTGTCGGTGACCTCGGTGCGATCGACGACCCCCCCGAACTCCTCCGATAGGGCGTCAACGTCTTGCGTCGGAAACCGCAGGACAGGTCGATCGCCGGCAACGCCTTCATAGTCGTGCCACTGCATCGCCAGGCACGCCGCATCGCGCACCACCATCGCAAACTTCGGTGCGTGGTCGTCGTCGCGAAAGACCTCCTCGAACCCGAGCTGGGCGTAGAAAGCCAAGGCTCGGCTCACGTCCCGCACCATGAGCACGGGCTCGACTCGATCAAACTGTTCCACCCGATCTTCCGGCGAGACCTCCATGACCTGAACCATGCCAGGCCCTACGCGACTTGGCTATTTCAGCGACGGACCACTAGGGCGACTGATACCGGGGCATGTCTGCCTACGCGTCGATCATGCGGCGTGCCCCGTCTTCAACTCGACGTACATGATCCGGGTCCGCATCACCTTCCAGGCTGCCACCCGGCGACGACGCCGACCGCGATAGAAATGCCGATCCGCGCTCGACGACTCTTTGCGCATCCGGCACTCTGTTGCGGTGGCTCAGAGAACGGCTCGCAGCGCGCTCGGCTGGCGAGCACATTCGGGTTGGGCCGTGCTCGTCGTCGTTCGAGGGCCCGCGTCGTCCCCAGTGATACTCACCCGATCGCGGATCGACCTGGTTGACGCGTCCTTGCCGAATCAGC
>VAWU01000030.1:42841-78574 GCA_005888325.1 Actinomycetota bacterium | reverse complement strand
CAGCGACCAAGTCAGCCGTCAAAGAGTTCGGCGTCACCGGCGTTGGTGTCGTGGCTCGCGTCCGAAACCTCCCCAACGATCTTGAACGGATCTTGTCGTCGCACGCGTTGCTCCATGCCGCCGAAGGCGCGCTGTTCGAGCAGGCGGTCCTCGATGCCGCGACAGGGGTCGGACTCGCATGTTCAGTCGCGGAACCGAACAGCACCCACATCGGTCATGCGCTCGACGCCGCAGGGAAAGCCCTCGGGCCTCCCTGGCAGAAGGATCACAAGCTCGCTGCGACCGCTGCGATGCTTGCCCTCGAACGCTAGGGGTCTCGCGCCATAGCTGCCAGTGCTCGGGCGCTCCGGACTCCGCGATGTGGAACGATTGGGCCATGCGATGGCGGCGACGGGCCGATCACCTCGCGCTCGCGCGATGAGATGGCGTGCTTCCATCCTGTGTTTGATAGCGGTGGGGCTGGGATCTCTGGCGCGCCTCTCCGCCGCTTGGCCGCGCGCCACGGGCTGGCATTCGGGACCGCGGTGCGAGCGACTGCGCTCCAGCAGGATGACGACTTCTCCGATGTGCTCGGTCATCAGTACAACGCCTTGACGCCGGAGAACGAGCTGAAGTGGGCGGTCGTGCACCCACAGCCTGACATGTATGACTTCCGCGCCGCGGACATCATCGTCGCCTTTGCCCGGCGCCACCACATGGTGGTCCACGGTCACACGCTCGCGTGGTACAGCCAGAACCCCGACTGGCTGTTGCGCGGACACTTCGGCCGGGAGCGCCTGATCGCCATCCTGCGCGATCACATCGCCACCGTCGTCGGTCGCTACCGAGGGCGCGTCTCTCAATGGGACGTGGTCAACGAAGCGGTGGATGACGGGGGCGGCCTTCGCCACAACGTGTGGCTCGACGGGATCGGTCCTGACTACATCGCGCTCGCGTTTCGTTTCGCGCATGAGGCCGATCCGAGCGCCAAGCTCTTCTACAACGACTATCTCATCGAGAATCCAGGCCCCAAGGCCACAGCCGTGAAGCGACTCGTCGCGGGATCTCGTGGCTTCACATTTGCCGATCAACGGGGTCGGGTTACAGCTGCACACGCTCCCCGCCCTCTTCTCTGCGCCCGACCTCGCCCGCAAGATGGCCGAGTTCAGCCGGCTGGGACTCGACGTCGCGATCACAGAGCACGACGTCTGGTTGGCGCCACCATTCGACCATGCCGCGCTGCTGGCGCAGGCCCGCGTGTACCGGGCGTCGCTGGCCAGCTGTCTCGCCGCACCCAATTGCCACACGTACGTTACCTGGGGGTTCACCGACCGCTACTCATGGATCCCATCCACCTTCCCGCCATTCGGCGAAGCGCTGCCTTTCGACGCGAACCTGGTTCCCAAACCCGCCGCGTACGCACTCCATGACGAGCTCGCCAAGGGGTGATCTCGCCTCCCCGCCGCGTTCACACGGGGATCCGACGCCAAACGGCGTTCGTCGGTCACCGCGCTTGGAGCGGACGACAGGATTCGAAACGTGCGACCCGGCGATCGGGGTCACCTGCGGTTGTTCTCCTATGCCTCACGACGTGGAACTCCACGCGGTAGAGGAAACGGAACCGCTTCGGTACACGCCTCCGACCTTGACCTTTGGTCTCCACCAGAGGCGGTAGGAGACCGAGATGGTTCCGGCCGCTACTCGGTCGCGGATGTCAGCTGCCGAACTCCACTCCGCAATTTGTGTCGGCGGACGCCGACGCCGAGCCGGCGGGCGATGTGTGGCATCTGGCCGCTGACCGAGCATTCTCAGGGTCGCCCGGCATGCGGTACGGCGACCGGGTGGACTAGGACGACGCCGTCCGAGGCGGCGCCATCGTCGTAGCGGTTGGCGACGATGTGCAGCGTGCGGCCGTCGTCGCCGCCGAGCATGCACGAGAAGCAGCCGCGGTCGGCCATCACGGTGTGGAGAGCCTTGCCGCCTTCGGCGACTCGGGTGCAGCGCTGTCCGGGAACGCTCGCGTACCAGATCGCCCCTTCGGCGTCGGCGCAAATGCCGTCCGGAGCCGAACCCGGTCCGAGGTCGGCCCAAACACGCCGGTCCACCAGCTCACCCGAGTCCGTGATGGTCCAAGCGGTCAGCCGGTCCGCGTGCGACTCGGCGAGCACCAGCGTGTCCTCGCCAAGAACGACCATCCCGTTGGGGAACCACACGTCGTCGGCGACCTGGCGGCTGCTCCCGTCGGGCAGCACGACGGTCAGGATTCCCGGCTTGGGCTCCTCCCACGGCATCGAGCCGGGCATGTTCACCCACGCCCGGCCAGCGACATCCACCACGATCTCGTTGAAGGGCTGCCCGCTCGCGCCATACGGCTCAAGGTCCGGCCCTGCCACCAACCCTCGCGGGGTGGTAACGACGAGCCGACCGTCGGGGAGCCAGTCGATCGAGAACGGCATCCCCTCCACCCGCGCCACAACGTCGCAGCTCCCGTCGGTGTCGAATACCAGCACCTCACCGGCCATCCAATCGCACATCCAGAACCGGCCGTCGTGCCACCGCGGGGACTCGCCCATCTGAACTCCGGTCGCGAACACCTCAGCCATACCCGATCAGACGCCCGCCCCCGTCAAGACTCATCGGTCCTCCGGCGCAAGTGCGACCGTCACGAAGGCGAGATTCCTCCCGACTGCAGCCGCTCCGCGCTAGTCGACACGGCGCCTTATCGGAGACAAGCAAGCGCCGCGTCGCCGTGCCGATCGGAGCTGCCGGGTAAAAGGGGGCGCGTCCTCGGGCTCACACAACAACCGCTCTCGGGCCGAAGGCGCTCTGACAAGCGCGGCGACAAGGCGTCAGCCCACGGCAACGCTCTACACTCTGGGTGTTGCAGGGGGGTGATCGTCCCGATGATCATTGTTCGCGGTCGTCGGTCGGTCGTCGCGGCAGCGGGTCTGCTCCTCCACCTCACTGCGATGACTCCTGCCTCCACTGTCGACGGCGCTGTCGCCGCCACGCTGGCATCATCTCCGCCGCCGGTGTGTGGCCTCAGCCGTATCGACCTGGCTCCTGACGGCACGGAGCTGCCGGGGGGCGCATTTCAGGTTTTCGCCAGCCACGACTTCAGCCATCTCGCGTACCGGTCCAATGGCTTTGCGCTGTTGTCGCGTGATGTCGCGTCCGGCGCGATCGAGCGAGTCGACGTCCGCTCCGACGGCTCGCCGGTTGGCGCCTCCCTCTACGACAACCCTGCCCTCGATGGCGACGGCAGCATCGTGGCGTTCGCGACGTCGGCCACAGACGTGGTCCCGGGCGACACCAACGGAGTCGTTGACATCTTCGTCCACAACACGGTAACCGGAAACACCACCCGGGTGAGCGTGGGCACGGGGGGAATCCAGGGGAACGGGGAAAGCAAGCTGCCGGCGGTGAGCCTGGACGGTCGCTACGTGACCTTCACATCTTTGGCCGACAACCTCGCTCCGGGCGACACGAATGGCGGCTCCGACGTCTTCCTGCGCGATCGACGGACGGGGACGACCACGCTCGTGAGCGCGACCCCGGAGGGCATCCCAGGTAACGGCTACAGCTGGTTCGGCCGGTTCTCCGCCAACGGCCGCTACGTCGTGTTCACCTCGCGCGCCACCAACCTGGTCGCGGGGACGACCACGCCAAACGGAGGGCTGTTCGTCCGTGATCTCCTGCTGGGCACCACCAGCGTCGTTCCGGGGACCGCGTGGGGCACGTTTGCCGAAGGCATCAGTGCGGACGGAAGGTACCTGCTGTTCAGGGGATCCACGATTCGGGACCTCGTTCGCGCCGACCGTTCGACCGGCACGTCCATCATCGTCGGTTCCGCGTCGGGGTCCGGGTCGTCGATGACCGATGACGGCCGCTTCGTCGCCTACGTCCCTGTCGTCAACGCCACCCTTCAGGACGCGGTCGTCAAGGATCTGGAGACCGGGTCGGTGTGGGTGATCGCCCGAAACTCGCAGCTCGCCAACGGCTACGTCGACCAACCGACGATCAGCGCGGATGGCCGTGCCCTCGTCTTCACGTCATCGGCCTACAACCTCGTGCCCGGCGACACAAACCAGTCTTGGGACGTCTTCTTTCGCCCCGTCGGCGACTTCCCCCGCGTCAACGCGGTGGATCCGCCCACGCTGCCGCCGGGGACTGCGAGCGTCGACGTCAGGATCTCGGGCGAGGGCTTCGGTCCGGTGACGAGCGTGGCGCTCGGCCCCGGCGTTCAGGTGGGCCCAATCGTGAGCCAGAGCGACACAGGCCTTCTCGTGCACGCGTCGGTGGATCCCGCCGCGTCGATCGGTGCACGTCCCGTGATCGTCAACGACGCAAGGGGCTGTATCGGGATGGGGACCGGTCTGCTCGCGGTGGACGACGTCGCCGGTCTCTACCATCCCATGCCACCCTTCCGGCTCCTCGACACCCGCTCGGGCGCGCCCTTGGGAGAGGACCAGACGCTCGACCTCGTTGCCGGTGGCCCGGGTGTCATTGGATGGCCTCGCCACCTCTCGGCGGCGGTGATCAACGTGACGGTGACCGAGCCGAGTTCGGCCAGCTTCCTCACCGTGTACCCCGGAGACGCGGCGCGTCCGACCGCCTCGAACGTGAACTTCGTCGCGGGTCAGACCGTGGCCAACCTCGTGACGGTGAAGGTCGATCCCAGCGGTCGCCTCAGCATCTACAACCACCTCGGTACCGTGCATCTCGTGGTCGACATGGTCGGCTGGTACGGCGATGCTTTCGCCGCGCGAGGAAGCGGCTTCCATCCCGTTGCGCCGTTCCGCGTCCTCGACACGCGCGACGATCCTGCCGGCCCGCTCGGACCCGGTGAGACCGGCGACCTGAGCATCACAGGCGCAGGATCCTTACCCACGACCGGCGTGACGGCGGTGGCCATGAACGTCACCGTGACCCAGCCCACCTCACCGGGTTACCTCACCGTATGGCCGGGCGACACGCCGCCTCCGCTCGCGTCCAATCTCAACTTCGGGCCGGGCCAGACCGTGGCCAACCTGGTGGTCACCAAGGTGGCCGCGGACGGGTTCGTCGGTTTCTTCAACTCGCAAGGGGTTACCGATCTCGTGGTGGACATCGTGGGCTGGTACGGCACGGACGGGACCGGTGACGGCACGCGATTGACCACGATGGTCCCCACCCGGATACTCGACACGAGGGAGGGGGTGGCGCTCGGCAGCGGAGCCAGCCTTGACCTGGGCGTCGGTGGTGTCGCGGGCGTGCCGGTTGATGCCAGGGCCGTGGTCGCCAACGTCACCGTGACGCAACCAACTGCAGGGGGCTACCTCACGGTGTATCCGACAGGGACACCGACGCCGCTGGCATCGAACCTGAACTTCCTTGCTGGTCAGACCGTGCCCAACCTCGTCATGACTCCTCTCGGAGCCAACGGGCGAGTCAGCATCTTCAACTTGACCGGTTCCAGCCATGTCATCGTCGATGTCGTCGGCTGGCTCCGCTGAGCCGAAGGCGGGCCGCACCCAAGTGACGGCACCTTCGTCATCGACATCGGGGCGACACGCCGACCTTCGAAACGGGATGTAGCGGTCGCGGGTCAGTCGCCGAAAGGTGGCCGTCGGATCGCTTCACGCGTCGTGCGATCGAGATGATCCAGTGCTCGCATAGACCACGGCGGCGGCGCAGGCCCGCGGATGGGTGAGCGGGATCGCATGGCCGGCTCTACTCCACACCTCGAGCGATACGTGCGGATGCATCCGTTCCAACTCGGCCAGGTGACCGATGTCGACGACCCGGTCTCGTCGGCCGGCGATCAGGAGGACGGGCACGTCGATCGAAGCGAGCCAGGAATCGGATTCGGCGGCAAGCACCACCTTGTTGAGGGTCTCGGAGTAGGAGGCCCAGGAATGGTGGACGGCGTCGGCGGCTACTTCTGGCGGCAAGTCGCGACGCACGGCGGAGAACACTCGGGCGGCGGCGGCGGTGTGGCGTTGGCAGGCGAACTGGCAGGCGGCTTCGGCGAGCCGGCTGTCGACGCCCGCGAGTCGCGCCAGAAGCCCGATCCGGCGCAACCGGCGGCGACCTTCGGCCATGGTCCGGTAGATGGGCGGGCCGAAACAGGCCACGGCGCCGACGAGGTCGGGGCGGAGCATAGCCAACCGCAGTGCGATGACGGCGCCGGCGCTGTGGCCGGCGACGAGGGCGGGTCCCGATAGTCCGGCCCGCAGGGCACACTCAGCGACTGCAGCGACGTGGTCGTCGGGACCGTAGCCGCCGGGAGGGCGGGGCGACGCGCCGAACCCGAGGAGGTCCGGAGCGATCACGCGGTAGCGCGACGCCAGTCCTCTCGCGACGGGATGCCAGAAGCGGTGCGAGCCGGCCAGGCCGTGGAGCAGGACGACCGGCGGGCCGGCGCCGACCACCGAGACCGCCAGCGCCGGCCCCCGGGCGACCGGGGAATCGGGGGGGCGCGGCCTCCGACCTTCACCCGCGACCACGCTGGCGGGACGGGTCGCGGTCACGAGTAGCTGGCGAAGATCGGCGATGAAACGGGGGTCGGGCCGGCAGGCTGTCGAATGGCGGTCGGCGAGCGGGATGGCCATGGCTGTCTCACCCCGAGATACGGTCGAGGTTACAGACCGTGCCGGTGTAACCCGCCCGCCTATCCCTAAGGTGAGCACGCGACCAGGGAGAATGAGCCGGTGGTGAACGACGACCCGCGCAACCGCCCCGCGCCGGAGGCGACCGACGCTGCTCAGCGCGGCCAGCCACGATTGCGGGTGGTGGGCGAAGACGTCTATGCCGACTGGGACGCGATCTATCTCGACAACGTCACCCGCATCTACCGGCTGATGTACTCCAAGGTCGGCAACCGTTCTGACTCGGAGGATCTCACCGCTGAGGTGTTCGTGGCCGCCCTCGGCCCGCTGCGCCTTTCCGCGTCCCGCGGTGAGGTGCGGGCGTATCTCTTCGCGACGGCCCGAACGGTTCTGGCGGGCTACTGGCGGCGCCGCCTCGGTGTCGAGGTCACCACGATCGACCCCGATGCCGAGCTGCCCGGGCTCGACCAGCCGGACCGGCCCAGCCAGGCCCCCGAGCGCGCCCGGCGTGTGCTCGGCTCGCTTCCCGAGCGCTACCGCCAGATCCTGGAGTTGCGGTTCTTGCGCGCCATGTCGCTCAAGGAAGCGGCCAGGGAGATGGATGTGACGGTCGGGAACGCCAAGGTCCTCCAGCACCGCGCCCTGCGTCTGGCTGCCCAGGCTCCGGTGGAGGGGTCATGAGAAATCGACGCCGGGACCTCGACCGCATGGTGGAGGCGCTGCTCGCCGGCGATCCGCTGCCGTCGGGCCGGCTCGAGCCCGACGAGGTAGAGGCCTTGCGGGCCGCGATCGAGTTGCGCGCCGCCCGCCCCGGCGCCGACCAGCCGGAGGAGGAGTTCGTGACCGGCCTGCGGCGCCGCCTCGCGGCCGCCTCGTCGGAAGCGGCTGACATGTCGCCGTCGCGTTTCCCACGCCGAGCGGTTCTGGCCGGGGCGGCCGGGGCGGTCGCGGCGGGCGTGGTCGGCGCCGTCGTCGAGAGCAACCTCAACTCCAACTCGCGGCCCAGTCCGGCAGCAACCGGCGAGATCGTTCCGGAGAGCGGCCAATGGGTGCCGGTGGCGAGCGCCGGCGACGTGGCCGGCGGGCAAGTCAAGCGGTTCGCGACCGCGTCGACCGTGGGGTTTGTGACCGAGCGCGACGGGACGCTTTCGGCGGTGTCGGGCGCCTGCACCCACCAGGGCTGCCTGCTGCAACTCAACCAGGCGGCCGGGCGGCTCGACTGCCCGTGCCACCGCACGGCGTTCGGCGTCGACGGCGAGCTGATGTTCAGCCAGCTCGCGACGCGGCCGGCCGCGCTGCCCAAGATCCAGGTGCGCAGCCGCGAAGGCCAGGTCGAGGCCTTCCTCCCACGAGAGGTGTGACGGCGACCTGAACGAGCCGGTGTAACCGGCAGGCCTATCTCTCCGCGACACACACACGACAACGATGCGAGAGAGGCCTCCCACGCATGATTTCGGGATCGAACACCAAACGCGCTCCGCACCCGGCCCGTCGCTCCTCACTCGTGCTTGTTGCGCTGGCGGCGGTGACCGCGGTGGTCGCGGCAGCCTGCTCGAACGGGAGCACCACCAAAGCAGCCGGCCGACCGGCCGCCGCCCAGAGCGCCGCCTCCATCGCACCCGTCAAGGCGTACGTCGGGTTGTTCAAGGACAACGCGGTGGCCGTGCTCGACACCGGCACGAAGCATGTCATCAAGACCATCCCGGTTCCCGTCGGACCACACGGCATGGTCATCACCCCCGACGGCCGAGTCGTCTACGTCAGTAGCGACGGCGCATCCACGGTCAGCGTCATCGACACCACGACTGACGCGGTCAAGGCCAACATCGAGGTCGGCACGACCCCGCACGGCCTGGCCCTGACTCCCGACGCCAAGACCGTCCTGGTCGCCGGCTTCGGAACCAATCAGCTGTCGTTCATCGACGTGGCCACCAATGCCGTGTCGGGCTCCGTGCCAGTACCGAGCCCCCACAACCTCGCAATCACACCCGACGGCCGGCGTGCCTACGTGGCCTCGCAGGTCCAGGGATCGGCCGCCCTCGTCATGGTCGACCTCACCTCGAGGTCGGTCGTCGGGCGCGTCGCGCTCGACAAGGTGCCCCGGGCGTTGAGCTTCAGTCCGGACGGGAAGCAGCTGTACTTCACTGAAGCGGGCGCCAGCGCCGTGCAAGTCCTGGATCCCACGACCAACACCGTCGTCGACCAGATCCCGGTGGGTGCGTCACCTCACCATCCCCTGTTCGTCGGCTCAGGCCAGACCGCCCTCGTCGTGGTGCAGGGACCGGGGCAGCTGGCGGTGGTCGACACCGTCAGCAAGGCCGTCACGTCCGTGCCCGTCGGCCAGATGCCGCACTGGATCGCGTTGAGCACCGACGGCGGCTTCGCCTACGTGACCAACGAGAACTCCAATGACGTGTCGGTCATCTCCGTCGACAACAAGAAGGTGATCGCGACCGTCCCCGTCGGAAACGGGCCGCGCAAGATCGTCATTCAACCCGGCCCGATAACGCCGCCTACCACGCGGGGCTGAACCGCGTCGCGAGTGCGTGGCGGTAGCTCTTCTTGGAATCCGCCGCCGCGCTGAGGCCAACAGCCCCCGGCCCCCTATCTCTCGTGAAAGCCAACCCTCGAACTCCAGACAAGGAGCGACAGCGTGGAACCCACCCTCGCCAATCCCCAACCCACGCAGAAGCCAAGGCGAACGCCGCGGCGGATTGCGGCGCTCGCCGCGGTCAGCACGGTGACGCTCGCCGCCTGCGGCGCCAGCGCAGCACGCACGAGGTCGAAGCCGACCCCGAGGGCGCCCGCGGCGCCGGCGCCTGCGACACCCCGTGGCGCCGTCACCGGGGCGACTCGCGCTCCGGCATCCGCGACTGTCGTTGGCATCGTCAACTTCGCGTTCATGCCTGCCACGCTCACCGTCAAGGTGGGCACGACCGTGGCCTGGACCAACAAGGACGCCATCGCCCACACCGTCCACTTCATGACAGGCGGCATCAGCTCGAGTGCGCTCAACCAGAGCGAGCAGTTCACCCACACGTTCACCACGCCCGGGACCTACGGGTACATCTGCTCCATTCACCCGTTCATGCACGGTTCGGTGACCGTCACCACCTGAGACCGCGGTCATCACCACGGCGGGAGCCGGATCGTCTGACCCGCTGACGTGCTGCTCGTACGAGACCGCGTCGCGAGCCCTCCCCGACAAGGATCTCGGCGGCACGAGCCACGAGGCACAGCGCTTCGATGCCGAGCGACAGGAGGACTCGTTCGCGCAGCGTCAATGCCGCGACGGTTTCGTCAGACGTGCGTCGCGAGCCCTTGTGGGCGAGGTTCGACGACCCGAGTCCACCTCCGTCATTGCGCCGAGGTGAGCTCGGGGTGCGGTCTCGGTGCATCCCGACCTGCCTTCCTGGGCTGCGCGTACGCGACAGCCACGACGAAATAGACGGCGGGGTTACGGGGAATGCGTCACAACGACGGCGGGGGCAACGTGTCGACGACGTAACCGCGGCGCGTACTTCAGGTCGTGGAGCACGTGCAACCCCTCAGCGTGGAGCGGCTGCACGACTGGCTTCTCAGTTTGCCGTGGGTCATCGAGCGGCCGGGCGTGGCCGAGGCGCCAGGGTTGCGGTGGTTCGCCGTCGAATGTGAGCCGCTCGGCCGGCGGCGTCTCTGGCTCTTGACGGGAGCGTTCGGAAACGTCGACACCGACGGCTTCGGCGTGCACGTCGTGTTCCCTACAGAAGCCGCGCGCCGCGTTGTCGATGCCGGTGTGGGCGCGATGGTCGCAGCGTTGGGAGATGAGCACACCCTCGTCTCACTTCGACTCGAGACCACGGAACTGGCTGACCACACACATCTCGAGCGGGCGCTGCTCCTCGGATACGAAGCGTCTTTCACCTAGCCGGTCTGCGTTTGCATCCCACCCAACGAAGGAGCTCTCGATGTCCTCCACGAACGAGCCCCGCGATGCGCTCGACGAGCCCCGGTCCCGTTCCATGGGCGCCGACAGCCGTAGTCCGGATGTCGAGGCGAGCCTGCCGAGCGGCATGCGCGTACAGGTCCGACGCCGATTCGACGGCGGCTGGGCCTCGGGCTTCCAGATCTGCGCGGCTCAGCCCCACGGCGGTTACCTCGTTCGCCGCCTCTCGGACCGCGCGGTGTTACCGATCACCTTTGCCGAGGCAGAGGTGCGGTCGGACCCGGTGTAACCCCGACGGGTATCTGCAGACGGCCACTCGGGCCCGCTCCCCGACACCGGGGGCGCCTGTTCTGACTTGGAGGTCCAACATGAAACGATCCCTGCTCGCCACGTCCGGCTTCGCGGGACTGACATTGCTCGCGGCGGCGTGCGGAGGCACCGGAGGCGGCTACGGCGCCGGCAACGCTCCACCGGTCACCAGTGCAATCGCTCCTGCCACGCCGACCACGATCGACCTCGCCAACTCCGGCCTCGGGCAGATCCTCGTCGACAGCCGAGGCCGCAGCCTCTACCTCTTCGAGGCCGACACCGGCACGAGATCGACGTGCACCAGCGACGGATGCGTCGCCGAGTGGCCGCCCCTCATCGCGGGCGGCAAGCCCCAGGTGGGTGCCGGGCTCGCCGCCAATCAACTCGGGACGACGACCAGGGCCGACGGGCAGCAGCAAGTCACCTTCCGCGGCCACCCCCTCTACTACTTCGCCGGCGACAGCCGGCCCGGGAGCACCGAGGGTCAAGGCCTCAACGACAACGGCGGGCTGTGGTACGTCGTCCACACCGACGGAACCCCCGTCGACAATTCCTGACTCTCTGCGCACCGGACGACAGCCGGACACAGCGGCACACCGACGATCCGGTCGTAGGTCGGCGGATATCTCAAAACGATCACGAGACAAGGAGCACACCGATGGCCCACCCCCTCAGCTCTCACCCACGGAATGCGGCCAGCACCGCCCGCCGGCTCAGCGTCGCCTCGGCCGCCTTGATCCTCGCCGGCGGCTACGTCCACCTTTGCCTGTACCGGCACGGCTACCGGTTCATTCCGAAGATCGGTGTCAGCTTCCTGCTCCAGGCCGGCTCGTCGGCCATCCTCGCCGTCGCCCTTCTCGCGCGAGGAGGGCGGAGGTCCGTGGACCGTCACTCGGTGACGCTGGCCCAGCTCATCCGCCTCGCCGCCATCGGGCTGAGTCTCGGCACCCTCGCCGCGCTCGGCATCGCGCACACGCCGTCAGGTCTGTTCCAGTTCCGCGAGATGGGCCTGCGGCCGGCGCCCCAGACCCTGATCGCGATCGTCGCCGAGTCCCTCGCCACCCTCGTCCTCAGCGTTGCCATGCTCGAGGCACGCGTCGCGGCGCGCGACAGGTCGGTTGCGCCAGCCGTGGCGCGGCGCATCGGTCACGCCGCCCGCGACGTCGCGTAGGCCAACACGTCGGGCGGAGGTCTTGGTCGACCCGCACGAACGGTGGCCGGGCCGCACCCCGGCCACCCGTGGTAGACGGAGAGCCGCCTCCCCTTGCGCTCGATCGGCGCGATTGACTCATCGACATCGGACTCGAACCCCTCCATGAACCCACCCCTCTGGTTGGTCTCGGAGAGGCGTGAGTGTCGCCGCGGCCGCCCCAGCCCTAGCGAGGGCGCTCCGCCGAAGCGTAGCCCCGAGCTTCATCCCGCGCCCTTGCCCACGCTGTGACGGCGACAGACGAGCAACAAGGGGTTACACAAAAAAAGAGCGGGCGGCTTGACACTCCCCGTGCGGGCGCTCAACGTCGGCGCTGAGGGGAAGGGGTTCCAGGTGGTGCGTCGGCTACTGAGGTCCAGGATTGTGATTGCGGTCGTTTCGGCAACGCTTGCTGCAACACTCGTTGGTGGGGGGGCAGCAGCCCACATTCCGGCTTCGAACGGAGTCATCTCCGGATGTTTCAAGGTTGTCGGGGGCGCGTTCCGCGTCGTGAACGCCGAGAACGGAAAGACATGCACGGCGGATGAAAAGCCGCTGTCTTGGAGCGCAATTCAAACGGGAAGCTGAATCGCAACCCAGGCCAGCGAGCGAGACTAGGGAGCGCTCTCGCTCTACGGCTCGAGTGCGGTGACGGGCGGCAGGCCAGAGGAGGACGCGCGGTAGGTCGCGTCGAATCGAGCCGCTAGAAGGGCCTCTGACCTGCGTGGAGCGGACGACGGGATTCGAACCCGCGACCCTCACCTTGGCAAGGTGATGCTCTACCAACTGAGCCACGTCCGCAGTGGGTGCGAGCGTATCAGCCCGGTTTGACGGCCTTGGCGGTGGACCGTGGCTTTCTCGGCTTGGGGGCGGTCGTGCCGTCGGACGCCTTCTTCAGCTCGTCGAGCGCGGCGTTGATGCCGCGTGCGATGTCCCAGACGTCGGGGACCGACTCTCGGCACGCCATGAGGCCGAAGTACATCGAGCCCATGTAGCTCATGACGGTGATGTTGAGCGCCGAGCCGTCGATGATGGGGCCCATCGGGTACATGGCGACCATGCGGGCACCGGCCGAGTAGAGCGGAAACGATGGCCCGGGGACGTTGGACACGGTCACGTTGGACATCGGCCCGATGCGGCCGCCGGCCTGCATTCGCGACATCAGGCGAGCGGCGCGGGCCGCGAGGGCGGGCGCGGCGAACTCGACCCAATCGGAGGCGAGCGTGCCAGCGTCGATCGCCTTCTCCTGCTCCTTGGCGTTGCGGGTGCCGTCGGTGATGGCGTGCAGTCGCTTGACCGGGTCGTCGATGTCGCTCGCGAGCGACACGAACATCGACGAGACGCGGTTGCCCATCGCACCCTTCTCCTCGTCGGTACGGACCGAGATCGGGATCATCGCGAGCAGCGGCCGGTCGGGGTGCACACCCTTGCCGTCGAGGTAGCTGCGCAACGCGCCGGAGCACATCGCCAGCACCACGTCGTTCACGGTGCCGCCCAGTGCGTTCTTCACCATCTTGACGTCGTCGAGCGCGACCTCGGTGAACGCGAAGCGGCGGTGGGGGCTGATGGCGACGTTGAGCGGGGTGCGCGGCGCGCTGAACGGGGCGGGCGGCGCGTGGACGTCTGCCGACCGGTTGCGACGGCGCAGGTTCAGCGCGGTCGCGACCGTACGCCGCGCGGCCTTGTAGCCGCGCACCGGTGATCGCGACAGCGAGTTCAGCGCGTATGTGAACAGCTCGAGGTCGGACGGGATGCGATCAGGTTTCCAAGGCACGTCGGGCGGCGGTGTCGGTGGCGCGTCGGCGGAAAGGTCGAGCAGGTTCACGGTGAGCTCCGCGCCGGACACCCCGTCGATGGCCGCGTGGTGGGTCTTGGTGATGGTCGCGATGTGGCCGTGCTCGAGCCCCTCCACGACGTACATCTCCCACAGAGGGCGATCGCGATCGAGGGGGCGGGCCATCACCTGCTCGGCGAACTCGGCGAGCTCGGCCTCGCCGCCGGGAGCCGGGAGCGCGGCGCGGCGCACGTGGTACTCGAGGTCGAAGTCGGGATCCTCGATCCAGAGCGGGTGGTGGAGCTCGAACGGGATGGTGAGGAGCCGCCGGCGGAACGGCGGCAGCAGGTGGAGCCGGCTGTCGACCAGGTCGCGCACCTTCTCGAACGAGTACCCACCTGGGACGGTGGAGGGGTCGAAGATGGCCGTGGCCGCGACGTGCATGTGGTTCGTCGCCGTCTCGAGGTACAGGAACGACGCGTCCATTCCGGTGAGCCGCTGCATGGCAGCGAGTCTATTACCGGCCGGTGTGGCCGAAACCACCGGTGCCCCGCTCCGACGAAGGTAGCTCGTCGACCGCCACGAAGCGGACGCGACTGACGGGTTGCACCACCAGCTGCGCGATGCGATCACCCCGCGCCACGTCGTACGGGTGCTCGGGATCGGTGTTCACGAGCAGCACTTTCAGCTCGTCTCGGTAACCCGAGTCGATGAGCCCGGGTGTGTTGAGGCACGTCACGCCGTGACGCAACGCCAGGCCACTGCGGGGCAGCACGAAGCCCGCGTAGCCGTCGGGAAGGGCGAGCGCGACGCCCGTCGGCACCAGCGCCCGACCCCCGCGAGGGGCCAGCGTCACCGGTTCGCGAGCCACGAGGTCCGCGCCCGCGTCACCAGCACGCGCGTACGAGGGCAGCGCCAGCTCGGGGTCGAGCCGCACGACCACCACCTCGGTCTCGACCACGTTGCGTGCTGTGTCGATTTGGTCCGCTTCCGTGCCGCCCACGAGCCGCACTCTACGATCGACCGCATGCTCGTGTGGATGGACCTCGAGATGACGGGCCTCGATCCCACCCACGATGTCATCGTCGAGATTGCCACGCTCGTCACCGACGACGACCTCGCAGTGGTGGCTGAGGGCCCCGACCTCGTCGTGCACCAGCCGCCCGAGATGCTCGCACGCATGGACGAGTTCGTCCGCACCATGCACCGCGCAAGCGGTCTCCTCACCGCCGTCGAAGCTTCGACCATCTCGCTCGACGAGGCGGGCCGGACCACGCTGGACTTCATCCGGTCGCACGTCCCCGAAGCGCGCACCGTGCCCCTGTGCGGCAACTCCATCGGCACCGACCGGCGGTTCCTCGCCGCCTATCTCCCCGAGATCGAGTCCCATCTGCACTACCGGTCGATCGACGTCTCGACGGTGAAGGAGCTCTGCCGCCGCTGGTATCCCGCGGCGTTCGCCGCCGCTCCGGAGAAGGCAGGCGGTCATCGCGCGCTCGACGACATCCGCGAGAGCGTGGCGGAATTGATGTACTACCGCTCGGCGGTCTTCCGCCCGCGTGAGGCCGGCGCGAGCACAGCGAGCGCGCCCGCCACCGACGCGTAATCGACGAGGACGGGCCCGGACCAAAGGGAAAAGTCGGAGTGACCGCACCGGTCCCCCGCCGTTGTGTTACGGGCCCGGTACTGACGTCACTCCCGCCTGCGGACCTACCCATGCGTCCGTGCCTCGAACCACCGGCAAGACTGGCGGCCCATGCCCCCGCGCTGGCGGTTCCTCGACCATCCCGGCCCCATTCCGTTTGCCCACCAGGGCGGCGCGAGCGACTTTCCCGAGAACACCATGCGCGCCTTCCAGCACGCGGTCGACCTCGGCTACCGCTACATCGAGACCGACGTTCATGCGACCCTCGACGGCATCCTCGTCGCGTTCCACGACGACACCCTCGACCGCGTCACCGATCGCCGCGGTGTCATCGGCGAGCTGCGCTGGGCGGACATCAGCCAGGCGCGCGTCGGTGACGGTGACGACCGAATTCCGCGCCTCGAAGACCTGTTGGGCACGTGGCCCGACGTGCGCGTGAACATCGACCCGAAGCACGACGCGTCGGTCACCCCGCTGGTCGAGGTCCTCACGCGTACGGTCGCGTTCGATCGGGTGTGCATCGGCGCCTTCTCGGGTCGTCGCCTCGCCCGCTTTCGCCGCCTCACGCAGAATCGGGTGTGCACCTCGATGGGCCCGACAGAGGTGGCCAGGCTCCGGGCGTCCAGCTACGGCGTGCCCGTCGGCCGCTTCGCCCCCGCGTGCGCGTGCGCACAGGTGCCGGCGCGCGCCGCCCGGATGCCCCTCGCCGACCGCCGCTTCGTCGACGCCGCCCACCGCCGGGACCTGCAGGTTCATGTCTGGACGATCAACGACGCCGACGAGATGGGGCGCCTGCTCGACCTCGGCGTCGACGGCATCATGACCGACCGTCCCGCGGTGCTGAAGGAGGTGCTCGAGCGGAGACAGGCCTGGGCGTAGCGACGGCCGGCGTGGGGTCGGGGCCCCGGCCGGGGGGAGCGCAGCGACCCGGAAGCACTGTCACGGGCCGCTTGTAAGGTCCCGACGATGGAGCTGACGGCCGCGCAACAGCAGGTGGTCGACCACCACGAGGGGCGGGTGTGCGTGCGCGGCGCAGCGGGCACGGGCAAGACGACCGCGCTGGCCTCCCGCTACGTGCGCCTCTCGCGGTCCACCGACGCGTCTCGACTCCTCGTCCTGTGCCGCAACCGCACCGCGGCGTTGTCCTTCCGCGATGCGGTGCTCCCCGACCTGGCGGGCGGCTTCGACGCGCTTCCGATCACCACGTACCACGGGGTGGCGCACGACCTCGTCGTCCGCGCCCGGGGCCCCGTGCGTCTCCTCGTCGGTGCGGAGCAGCGCGCCATCGTGCGCGAGCTGCTCGACGGCGAAGGCGCGGTGGAATGGCCGACGCTCCATCCCCTGCTCGGCCACGCCGCGTTCGTCGACGAGGTCACCCAGGCCGTGCTCGCCTACCAGGCCGCCCTCGCGACAGGCAACGCCGCGCTCGACGACCGGTGGGGTGAGCTCGCCGCGTTCACGGGCCGCTACCTCGACGTGCTCGACAGCCGCGGTTGCGTCGACGCGTCCGGCCTGCTCGTGCTGGCGCTGGGGTCGAGCCCGCTCGACCGCTTCGACCACGTGCTGGTCGACGACCACGAGGCGGGCCCGCCCGCGGTGGGCGGGCTGCTCGACCGGCTGACCGCCGAAGCCCGCAGCGTCTGCGTGACGGGTGCGCACATCGAGCAGCCCGACGTCGAGCTCACCCCGCCGTTCCGGCATCTCGATCGACCGACCGAGCTGGTGCGGTGCGGCCACCCGGCGGTCGAGCCCGAGGCGATCGCGCGTGAGCTCCTCGCGGCGCGCGCCGATGGCGTGGAGTGGGCCCGGATGGCTGTGCTGCTTCGGCGGCCGTCGAGCCGTGCTCCCGCCGTGGCCCGCGCGCTCGCCCGCCACCGCATCCCCGTCACGCCGGTGCCCGGCCTGGTCACCGAAGAGCCGGTGGTGCGCGCCATCATCGACATGCTGCGGTGGGTGAACGGCGACCCACAGGCGCTCGACCGGTTGCTCGTCTCCCCGCTGGCCGGGCTCGACGCCACGACCGTGCGCGAGATCCGGCGCCGGGCGCGCACCGACGACGGTGGTCTCGACCTCGAGGCCCAGCCCGAGCTGAACGCGCTCGTCCACCTGCGCGACGACCTGGCCGCGAGGGCCGACCGCGACGATCCCGCCGCGCTCGCCTACGAGGTCTGGCGGCGCGCCCTCATCCCCGTGATCGCACACGACGGCACGGACAGCCCCGGCGACGACCGCGCCCTCGACGCGATCGTGGCCTTCCTCGACGGGCTGCGGCGCCACACCGAACGCAATCCGGGCGACCGGCTGCCGCAGTACGTCGCCATGCTCGACGCTCCCGCGGTCGAGCCCGACCCGTGGCGGGTCGTCGGCGGCGCCTCGCCCGACGCCGTGACGATCACGTCGGTCTCCGCCGCGGCCGGGCGCGAGTGGGACACCGTCGTCGTCGCCGGTTGCGTCGAGGGCGAGCTGCCTGCGGTCCACGGTCGCGTCGCCTTCTTCGACCGCGCCCGACTCGACGGCGCCGACGTGCCGTCGGTTGCGGAACGACGCCGGCGCTCGCTCGCCGACGAACGCCGGCTCTTCGAGGAGGTGGCGTGCACCCGCGCCACCCGCCGGTTGGTGGGGACCGCGGCGCCGGAGCCCGGCGTGCTGCTCAGCCGCTTCGTCGACGGGTGGCCGGTCCGCCCGCCCGACCTGCCGCTCGCACCCGGCCGCCCTCCGTTCGCTCGGCCGCCGAGCGCGGGCGCGCAACCGATCTACGCCGACGGCCAGCTCCGCCTCTCCGCCAGCCGCCTCGACACCTACGACGACTGTCCGCTGCGATACGCCTATGAATACGTTCTGCACGTGCGCCGCGAGGCCGGCGTGCAGGCCGCGCTGGGCACGGTCTTCCACGAGCTGCTGGCCGAGTTCCTCGATCCGGCACGGACCGCACCCCGCTCATACGAGGCGCTGATCGCGCTGGCCCAGGAGCGATGGCGCGACGACATCGCGCGCTACCGGCCGCAGGCCGAAGAGGCCCGCCGCGATTACTACGACATGCTCGAGACGTGGTGGGAGGCCGAGGGCAAGCTGATCGAGCAGGGGCTCGGGCCCGAAGTCCTCGACGTCGAGCGGAGGTTCAGCATCGAGGTGGGGCCGCACACGGTGAACGGCGCCATCGACCGCATCGACCGGGCCGACGACGGCACCGGCATCCGGATCGTGGATTACAAGACGGGCAAGAAAGAGCCGTCCGCCGACGACATGGCCGACAACCTCCAGCTCGCCGTCTACCATCTGGCCGCGGCGCGCGATGAGGAGCTCATGGCGCTCGGACCGGCCACCCAGCTGCGCCTGCTCTACCCGCGCACGATGAAGGCCTACGACCAGGAGATCGTTGCGGGCCACGCCGAGGCCACCGAAGCCCGCATCCTGGCGACGGCCGAGCACATCCTCGACGAGGAGTTCGAGCCCTCCGTGCACGCGAACTGCCGCTACTGCTCGTTCCACCGTCTCTGCCCCCTTCAGCGCGAGGGCCGGGAGGTGGGTGACGCATGAGCTTCGTCGCCACCGACGAGCAGCAGAAGGCGATCGACCATCCGCTCACGCCCCTGCGTATGGTCGCCGGCGCGGGCACGGGCAAGACGTCGGTCATCGCCCGGCGCATCCTCGACGTGGTACAGGGTGGGCGCGCAGCCGACCACGAGATGCTCGGGCTCACGTTCACCAACAAGGCCGCGCTCAACCTCAAGGAGAAGGTGCGCGAGGCGCTCGGCCCCAACAGCGACGTCACCATCGCCACCTACCACTCGTTCGGCGCGTCGCTCGTCGCCGAGCATGCCCTCGAGCTCGGGCTCGACCGCACCACCCAGGTGCTCAACCGGGCGCAGTCGTGGCAGCTGCTGTTCGCCGTCTTCGACGAGTTCCGCTTCCAGCGGCGTGCCACCATGGCTCCCCAGTTCATCCTCGACGACGCGCTGGCGCTGGCCTCGCGTTGTGCCGACTACCTCGTGCCGATCGGCGAGGTCATCGCCGACTGCAGGAAGGTGATGAGCGACGGTCGCTGGCGCATGGCCGCCCAGGCCGAGGCGCGGCTCGAGCTCTGCCAGGTGGTCGAGGCCTACGAGCGGCGCAAGCGTGAGCGCAACCTGATCGACTTCGGCGACCAGGTCGGGTTGGCGGTGAAGCTGCTCGACGAGCGGCCCGACCTCGCCGAGGGCCTGCGCGCCGAGCACCCCGTCGTGCTGCTCGACGAATACCAGGACACCAACTTCGCCCAGCGCCGGATGCTCCAGCTGATCTACCCGCCCGGGTCGGCGGTCACCGCGGTCGGCGACGACATGCAGTCGATCTACGCGTTCCGCGGCGCGCACCTCCTCAACCTCCAGCGCTTCGAGCAGCACTTCGCACCGGTCGAGACGCACCCGCTGCAGGTGACGTTCCGCTTCGGTCCCGAGCTCGTGCAACTGGCCAACCGCATCCAGGCGGAGGTGCCCGGTTCGCTGCCCAAGGTGCTCCGCGCCCGTGACGGCGCGCCGCCCACCACCATCGAGTGCTTCCTCGCATCCGACGACGCCGAGGAGGCCGACACCATCGCCGCCGACATCGCCGCGCGGGGCGGCCCGTGGCGCGACACGGCCATCCTGTGCCGCAAGCGCCGCCTCACCGGTGCCCTCGTTGCCGCGCTCGACGAGCACGGCGTGCCCGTCGACGTCGTGGGTGCCAGTGGTCTGCTCGACCGGCCCGAGGTGGTCGATCTGGTGGCGTGGCTCGAGTTGATGGCCGACCCGTCGGTGTCGGTCGCGCTGCTGCGCATCCTCGAGGGACCCCGCTACCGCATCGGCCGGCGCGACCTCGCGGCTCTGGCGCGCCACGTGCGCGCGATGCGCGACGCGGCTGGCGACGACGCGACCGATGATCTCGTCCTCGCCGACGCCATCCGCGAGCTCGACTCGATCGCCGACCTCTCCGATGCCGCACGTTCGCGTCTGCGGACGTTCGACGACGAGCGCGCCGCGCTGGCCGCCGCCGCCGGACGGCTGCCCGTGCTCGACCTGGCGGAGGCGATCATCCTGCGCACGGGGCTCTGGCAGGCCTCCGGCCGCCGCGGCCGCGAGAACCTGCTGCGCTTCCTCGACCTCGCGGGACGCTTCGCCCCGGTCGAGGGCGACCCCGGGCTGCCCGCCTTCCTCGAGTACCTGCAGCTCCTCGACGAGTCCGAGGAGGACGTCGCCGAGTTCCACGCGTCCGACGACGACGCGGTGAAGGTCATGACGATCCACCAGGCCAAGGGCCTCGAGTTCGCCACGGTCTACGTGCCCGGGCTGGCCGGGAGCGGGAGGTCGTGCATCTTCCCCGACAACCGCGCCGGTGACAACGCGCTGACCACCGCGGCCGCCCTCCCGTGGTGGCTGCGTGAGGACGAGGGCGACATCCCCGATTGGCGCACGGTGTCGGCCGAGCGCGAGATCAGCGACGTGCTCCGGGCCCGCAAGCTGGCCGAGGAGTGGCGCCTGTTCTACGTGGCCTGCACGCGCGCCGAACGGCGCCTCATCTGCTCGGCCGCCCACTGGTACCCCGGCCCGGCCGAGCCCCAGGGCCCGTCGCGTTTCTACGAGTTCGTGGCCGCCCAGCGCGATCTCGTCACCGAGCGCTTCCGTCACGAACCGCCAGAGGTCGACCCCGAGGTGGCGGCCCGCGAAAGACAGGGAGCCGCGCATGCGCGTCACTACGCTCGGCCGGTGACGTCCGACCCGCTCCAGCTGTCGCTCGACGACACGGTGCTGGCGTCGACCGCTGCGTCGATGGCGCGGCGCGCCCCCTCCGCACTCTCCGTCACCGCACTCGTCTCTTACCGGCGCTGCCCGAAGCAGTTCTACTGGTCGGTCGTGCGGCCGCTCCCGCGTCGCGCCTCGCAGGCGGCACTCCTCGGCACCGAGGTCCACCGCTGGATCGAGCTGCGGTCGGGACGGCAGCTCGCGCTGATCGAGCCCGAGGACGAGCTCGACGGGTCACCGTCCGGCGTGTCGACGTCCAGTGTGTCGACGTCCGACACGGCATCTCCCGCGGCGTCACCGGCCGCCAAGCTGAAGGAGTCGTTCCTCGCGTCGCCCTTCGCGGGTCTCGACCCGCGGCGGGTCGAGGCGCCGTTCGTGCTCGCGCGGTCGCCCTTCTTCGTCCGGGGGCGCATCGACGCGGTGTACATGCGCGACGGCCGCAACGAGCTGGTGGACTTCAAGACCGGGCGCGCACCCGCAGAAGGCGACCCCGCCGCCGCGTTGCAGCTCGACCTCTACGCCATCGCCGCGGTCGACACGTGGCGCGACGATCCCTCGAGCCTGCGCACGACCTACTGCTACCTCCGCACCGACGGCGCCGCCGAGTTGGTGAGCCGCGACTGGAGCGCAGCGGTTCTCGCACGGGCGCGCGACGAGCTCTCCGTCCTGCTCGATCGCCTCGAACGCCTTGTCTTCGACGTCAACCCGGGTGCGTGGTGCGCGCGCTGCGACTTCGTCGACGTGTGCCCCGCGGGTCAGGCCGTGGTTCGTGACCAGCGGGCTGAAGGGGATCAGCCCGAATAGGTCCAGTCGGGTCGCTTGTCGGCGTGGCGCTCGTCGTAGCGTGCGGTGCCGTCGACGATGTCGAGGAGCTTGGGGACGACGACCCGGCCCGGGCGCGGGCAGAGCCGGCCCTCGAGGTGCTCGGTGAACTCCTCCGGGAACGAACGCAGCAGGCTGCTCACGACCGCCTGCTCCTGCACCGGCAGGTAGCAACGGTTGCCGTCGGTGACCGTCTTGAGGCGCGCGCCGATGGTGTCGACGTCGCGCACGGTGCCCCTGCCGGTCTCGACCTTCTCGAGCAGCGTGGTGATCACGCCCGACCCGAGCTTGCACGCCGGACACTGGTTGCACGACTCGACGTAGAGGAAGCGCGAGTACGCACGTGCGACCTCGACCATGCACGCCTGGTCGTCGAACACCGCGAACCCCGCAGCGCCGAGGCCGGAGCCGGCCGCGGCCATGCCCTCGTACGACACCGGCACGTCGAGTTGGTCGGGCGCGGTCACCACCGGGTTGGCGATGCCCGAGAGCACCGCCTTCACCTGCCGGCCCGCGCGCGTGCCCCCGCCCACCTCGTCGATCACGTCGCGCAACGGTGTGCCGAGCTCGACCTCGGCGACTCCGGAGCGGGCGACGTCGCCGACGACGGTGACGAGAACATGCCCGGCCGACTCGTCGGTGCCCATCGACCGGAACCACTCGGCGCCCCGCGCGAGCACGTGCGGGACGTTGGCCAGCGTCTCGACGTTGTTCACCAGCGTGGGGTTCGATTGGTGCGCGCCCGTGTGCCCCGGCTCCTGCTCGTGCGCCTCCCAACCCGACTGCGGCGCGGTCGCGAACAGGCCGTGCTCATAGGGCGGGAACAGCCGCGGCAGCGGGTCGCGGCCCTCGATCACCTCGAGCAGAGCCTTCTCCTCGCCGAACAGATACTCCTCGGGCCCGGCAACGATCGTGATGGGAACGGTGCCGGCGAGCCCCGCCTTCTGCATCTCTTCGACGGCTTGGGTGACGCGCTCGTTCTCGGGCCCGAACGACGCCTTGAGCGCGATGAACGCCTCGCGCGCGCCGACCGTGACCGCCGCGATCGCGACGCCCTCGACGATCGCGTACGGGTTTGCGCGCATGAGGGCACGGTCCTTGAACGTGGCGGGCTCACCCTCGGCGCCGTTGGCGACGACGAAGCGATGGGTGCCCGTGGCGTTCAGGATCGTCGTCCACTTGCGCCCGGTCGGGAAGCCGCCACCCCCGCGGCCCCGGAGCCCGGACAGGGTGAGCTCCTTCACGGTTTGCGCGGGCCCGAGCCGAGCCGCCTGGTCGAGGCCGGACCCACCGCCGATGGCGCGGTAGGCGTCGACCGAGGTGACTGGTGTCGGTGGGAGCAGGAAGGGCGCCGAGGGCACCGTCACGTCGGTCCGGCGTCGGAGAAGGGTCTCCGCCGCTGCGACGCGTCGGCCAGAGCGGGTGGCGTCCAGCCGGCGTCCGCCGGGTTGACGGTGGTGCCGGGCGGCACGAGCGCGTCGATACGGTCGAGCGTGTCCGCGTCGAGGTGCGTGTCCTGGCCGGCGAGCAGGTCGGTGAGGTGGTCCATCGTGCGGGGGCCGATGATGGCGCTGGTGACGGCCGGGTGATGAGTGACCCAGGCGTTGGCCAGATGGGTCAGCGAGCAGCCGGCGTCGGACGCCAGCTTGAGCAGCTCCTCCACCAGGTCGAGCTTGCGCCGGTTCTCGGGCGACTGTTGGTCGTAGCGCGCGGGCAGGCGCATGCGTGTGGCCCGCGACCCCTCGGGCAACGGCTCGTCGCGGCGGTACTTGCCGGTCAGCCATCCACCGGCCAGCGGGCTCCAGACGATCACGCCCATGCGGTAGCGCGCGCACGTCGGCAGCACGCCCGCCTCCACGCCCCGGGCGAAGATCGAATACGGCGGCTGCTCGCAGACGAAGCGCTCACGGCCGCGTCGCTCCGCCACCCACTGCGCCTCGACGATGTCCTCTGGCGGGAACGTGGACGATCCGATGTAGCGCACCTTGCCCTGGTGGACCAGATCGCTGAGCGCGGCGAGCGTCTCGTCGACGTCGCACGTGGGATCGGGCCGGTGGACCTGGTAGAGGTCGATCCAGTCGGTGCCGAGGCGCCGGAGGCTGTCCTCGACGGCGCGGACGATCCAGCGGCGGGAGTTGCCGCGCGCGTTGCGATCGGATCCCATCGGCGCATGGAACTTGGTGGCCAAGATCACGTCGTCGCGGCGTCCGGCGAGCGCCTTGGCGACGACCTCCTCGGACTCGCCCGCCGAGTAGACGTCGGCGGTGTCGACGAAGTTCACCCCTGCGTCCAGCGCGGTGTGGACGATGCGAACGCACTCGTCGTGGTCGGGGTTGCCCCAGGCCCCGAACATCATCGCTCCGAGACAGAGCTTGCTGACCTGGATGCCGGTGCTGCCGAGCGTGCGGTAGTCCATGGGCTCAGTTTCTAGCCCGACCGGCGCCTCTACCCCACCCAGGCCGTAGTCTGCCGGGATGTTCACCGCCAACCCATCCCGGGCGGCGCGGCCGATCGGGCCCGCGGCGCTGATCTCGGTGCTCGTGGCGGTCGTCGCGCTCGCCGCTTGTGGCTCGTCGACGGTTGCTCGGCGCGTGACGTTCGTCGAGACGAACGGGCAGCCCCGCTTCGACGCGGCGGCGATCACCGTCA
Organism: Actinomycetota bacterium; assembly: GCA_005888325.1. Classification (NCBI taxonomy): domain Bacteria; kingdom Bacillati; phylum Actinomycetota; species Actinomycetota bacterium. Next base: position 53,936 of record VAWU01000030.1, on the reverse strand, counting down.
CTAAAGGCGACACGCTGAAGCTCACGGTCGGCAACCGCACCGGCACCCTTCAGGACTTCACCGTCGACGACCTCGGCATCGACCGCACTGTCGAGCCCGACCAGAACGTCACCGTGGAGATCGATGCCAAGCGATCGGGTACCTACCGCGTGTACTCCAAGAGCGACCAGAGCCTCGACCCGCTCACGATCGTCGTCCCGTCCTGAGCATGGAGTTCGGACTGCACCTCCCAAACGCGGGTTCCTTCGCCAACGGGCCCGACATCGTGCGCACCGCTCAGCGCGCCGAGGAGCTGGGCTTCCACTCCGTCTGGCTCTTCGACCATCTGTTCACACCGTCGAAGCTCGAGTCGAAGTACCCCTACTCGCCCGACGGCAGCTACCCGATGCTGCCCGAGCTCCCCTTCTTCGACCCGGTTGCCGTGATGGGTGTCGTCGCCGGCGCGACAGAACGCATCCGCTTCGGCACCCGCGTTCTCATCCCGACCTACCGGCACCCGGTGGTGCTCGCCAAGGAGCTGGCCACGATCGACGCCATGGCGGGCGGGCGCATGATCTTGGGCGTCGGCGCGGGTTGGATGGCCGAGGAGTTCGAAGCGGTCGACGTCGGCATGGACGATCGCTTCAGTCGCATGGACGAGCACGTGGCGCTGATGCGCGCCGCCTGGCAGCAGGGGGTGTCGGAGCACCACGGGCGTTTCTACTCGCACGTGAAGGCCGGGTTCGGTCCGCAGCCGCCGGGTGAGGGCAACACGATCCCGCTCATCGTCGGAGGTCACGGCGATGCCGCGCTGCGACGTGCCGCGCGCTACGGCGACGGCTGGGCGGTGTCGGCCGCGGGGCCCGACGTCGCGGCGAGAGGCATGACGGTCGCGCTGCGCGACCGCCTCGACACCTTGTCGGGTCTGTGCGACGCGGCGGGCCGCGCGATCGACGACCTCCTGCTCGTCAGCCAGGCGTTCCTCGGCGAGTCGGTCGAGACGCTCAGGGGCCAGGCCGACCTCGGCATCGACGTCATCGACCTCATCTCGTTCGGGATGGTGGACGACGTGCTCGACCAGGCCGCCCGCTTCATGGACGAGGTGGCGCCTCAGTTCGCCTGAGACGCCTCGACCGGCCCGTAGCGGATGATCGGCTCGAAGAGGTCGAGCACCGTGCGGTCGTCGTCGACGATGCCGCGCACCGGACGGGCGGAGAGCCGGCGCCGGGTGAAGCGACGGGTCACCACCGCCTTGCGGGCGTCGCCGTCGCGCAGGAGTGACCAGGCCGCCTCGTCGAGCAGCAACGCCCCCTCGGCCAGGTCGGCCAGGAGGTAGGCGAAGCGACGGGCGTGCAGCAGCTGGAGGTCGTCGGACGCGCCCTCGAGGTACGCGATCGCTTCACGCGCCTCCTTCAGCGAGGCGGCCACCGCGTCGGCCGCCTCGGCCAGCGCGGCGTGGCCGGGTGCGGTGTCGAGCGCCCGCTCGACGCGCGCGAGCAGTGCCTCGTGCGCGCCCTCGGAACGCATGGCGCGGCGCACGTCGAGGCAGAGGATGTTCTCGGTGCCCTCCCAGATGGTGTGGCACTGCGCGTCGCGCAGCTGCCGGGCCATCGGCCAGTCCTCCATGTAGCCGTTGCCACCGAACACCTCGAGCGCGGTGCTCGCCGCGCCGATGGCCTCGCGCGTCGCACGCATCTTCGCCAGCGGGATGAGGATGCGCCGCAGCATGCGGCCCTCGTCTGCGTCGACGGCCGTACGGCTGGCGGCGGCGCACTCGAACGTGATCGCCGACCCGGCCTCGAGATCGACGAGGAGGTCGACGAGCGTCTCGCGCACGAGCGGGTACGAGTCGATGCGGCGACCCCATTGCTCGCGATGCGCTGCGTAGATGGCCGCTTCGAGGAACGACCGGCGATGGATGCCGAGTCCCATCAGCGCGACACCGAAGCGACTGCCGTTGACCATCTCCATCATGCGGTTGAGCCCACGACCGTCGCGCGCCGCGTCGCCGGTGGCGCTCTGACGGGGCGAGCCCGCCAGCCAGGCGCGCGCTCCGTCGAGCGAGACCTCGGCCGTCGGCACCCCGACCGTGCCCAGCTTCGGCTTCAGCCGTTTGATGTGGAACCCGTTGGGCGCGCCCTCGGGCGTGTGGCGGGGGACGATGAACGTGGCGAGCCCCCTGCCGCCGGGCGGCGCCCCCTCCGGCCGGGCGAGCACGATGAAGACGTCGGCGTCGACGTTGGAGCAGAAGTGCTTCTCGCCGTGGAGCAGCCACTCGTCGCCGTCCTGCACGGCGCGGGTGGTGTTGGCCCCGACATCGCTGCCGCCCTGGCGCTCGGTGAGGAACATGCCGCCCTCCCACGCCCGGTCGGGATCGGCGCTCGTCAGGCGATCGAGGATGTCGGCGCGCACCGCGTCGGGAGCGTGGCGCTCGACCACGTCGGCCGCACCCGACGTCATGCCCAACCCGCAGTAGGCGGCGGTCTCCGCCTGGCACACGAGGTAGGCGAGCGCCGCCGTCACGACCGCGGGCACGGGCCGGCCGGCCAGCCGCTCGAGCCCGGTGAAGCCGTGGCGAACCAGGTCGGCCTTGTTGTCCGTCCAGCTCGGATGGTGGACGACCTCGGCGACCTCGCGACCCCATTCGTCGTAACGGCGCAGGATCGGGCCGTGCTTGTCGGTGATCTCCGCGCGCGCGGCGAGCGTGCCGCCCACGAGCGCGCCGTATGCGGCCACGTGCGTTTCGGCGAAGGCGCGGTCGGTCGGGTCGGACAGCAGGCGGTCGAGGGTCGCCCGCAGGTTGGGGTCGACCTCGTACCAGTCGAGGCCCGCGGCCTGGTCGTAGCTGGCGTAGTCGGGCAGCACCGGTTCGACGTTACCGCTTGTCGGTCTCGACGTACGCCAGCGCGAGCGCCACGCATTCGTCGAGCGGAGCCGTCGTGTCGAGCGTGAGGTAGTCGCCGCCGGGCTCCTCCATCTCCGCCGCGACCCGTCGCACGACGTCCGCATCGCGGTTGCCCGCGGGATGACGGGCGTCGGCCGCGACCCGCGAGATGGCCACCTCGAGCGGGACGTCGCACACGATGACCGCGACCCCGACTCCGACGTCGTCGCCCAGTCCGGCGACCGCGCCGAGGTACTGCCGGCGGGCGAAGGTCATGCCGTCGAAGATCACCGTGCGGCCGCGGCCGAGGTGGTAGCGGGCGGCGTCGAGCATGGCCGAGACCGAGACCTGGCTCTCGGTGGCCGTGTGGTCGCAGGGCCCGAAGAGCGCGTCGCGAACGACGTCCTTGTCGAGCACGCGGGCGTCGGCGAGCCGCGACGCGAGCGCTCGGGCCAGCGTGCTCTTGCCCGCCCCCGGCAGGCCGGCCAGGACGATCACTCCCGCGGGCGGCATGGCACAACCCTACGGTTCGCCCGTAGCGTGTCGGACATGAGCGACGACCTTGCCCGGCTCGATGCGACCGCCCAGGCGCAGTTGGTGCGCGACCGCGAGGTCACTGCGTCCGAGCTCGTCGACGCGACCATCACGCGCATCGAGAAGCTCAACCCCGAGATCAACGCGGTGATCCACCCGCTCTTCGACAAGGCGCGCGCGCAGGCAGCCGATCCCGCGCTCCCGGGTGGGCCCTTCCGCGGGGTCCCACTCCTCCTGAAGGACCTGATGTGTCACTCGGCGGGCGACCCGATGCACGAAGGCATGCGATTCCTTCGTGACGTCGCATGGGTCGAGCCTCACGACACGTACCTCGCCTCCAAGTTCCGCGCCGCGGGCTTCGTCTTCGTCGGAAAGACGAACACTCCCGAGCTCGGCATCCTGCCGACCACCGAGCCCCAGGTCTATGGGCCCACCCGCAATCCCTGGGACACCGATCGCTCCACCGGTGGTTCGAGCGGTGGCTCCGCCGCGGCGGTGGCGTCGGGCATGGTGGCGGTCGCCCATGCCAACGACGGCGGCGGCTCGATCCGCATTCCGGCCGGCGAGTGCGGGTTGGTGGGTCTGAAGCCGTCACGAGGTCGCGTGTCGCTGGGCCCCGAGTTCGGCGACGTCATGGCCGGTCTGGTCGCGGAGCTCGTCGTGACCCGCTCGGTGCGCGACACGGCTGCCGTGCTCCAGGCCGTCGCCGGCCCCATGCCGGGCGACCCGTACGCCGCCCCCACGCCGCGGCGCCCATTCACCGACGAGGTCGGCGCCGACCCGGGGAGGCTGCGGATCGGCGTGCTGACCGAGGCGCCGGGGGCGATGGTCGAGACCCACCCAGACTGTGTCGCGGCCGTCGAGGCGGCGGGGCGTCTGCTCGAATCGCTCGGCCACGGACTACATCGCGCAGTTCCTCACCAACTGGGCGAGCGGCATGGCATGGAACCTCGACTACTGGGCGCGGCGCACCGGCAGGCCCATCGGGCCCGACGACGTCGAGCCGCTCACGTGGGCATTGGCCGAGATGGGCCGCTCGTACTCGTCCGCCGACTACCTCACCAGTCGCGAATGGCTCCAGGCCAACGGGCGCGAGGTGGCGGCGTGGTGGGAGGGGGGCTTCGACATCCTGCTCACCCCCACCATCGCCGAGCCCCCGCCGCCGTTGGGGACGTTCGACTCACCGCCGGACAACCCGCTGCACGGCATCTTCCGGGCGGCATCGCTCGTGCCCTTCACGCCGCCGTTCAACGTCACCGGTCAGCCCGGCATCTCGCTGCCCCTGCACTGGAACGACGAAGGCCTGCCGATCGGCGTGCAGCTGGTGGCCGCCTACGGTCGCGAGGACCTGCTCATCCGCCTGGCCGCGCAACTCGAGGCCGCGCAGCCCTGGGCCGACCGCCGGCCGCCCGTCAGCGCCTGAGGAGCCCGCCCGCTCCGACCACACGAGAGTCAGGAACACGAGCGGTCGGCGCGCTCACGAGTCGAGGCCGCGGAGCGCCGGCGGCAGCTCGGCCAGCGAGTCGATGATGATGCGGGCCCGCTCCGCCCCGGGCCAGTCGCGTTGGATCAACGCCCAGGGACCGCGCCGGATGAAGACCGACAGCATGCCCGCGGTCGCCGCCGGCACCACGTCGTTGTCGACGCGATCGCCAACGTGGACGATCTCGGCGGGCGGACAGCCCATCGCGGTCGCAACCCGCGCGAAGAACGCGGGTGACGGCTTGCTCACGCCCCATCCGGCTGACGTCGCGACCAGGTCGACAGGAAGGTCCAGCTCCTTCAGCTGGCCCTCCGCTCGCGCCGGCTGGTTGCCGACGACACCGATCGCATAGCCGTCGGCGCGCAGCGCGTCCAGACAGGGACGCACGTCGGGGTACAGGTCGCGCGCGTCGAACCCCCCGACGATGCCGGCGGCCTTACGCACCGCGGCCTCGCGCTCGTAGTCGAACCCGAGCATGGCGAACACGTCGCGATGATCACGTCCCGAGCCGATGACGCTGCCCATCGCCACGAAGAAGGTGAAGGGTGACACGCCCAACCATTCCGCCCACGCCCGCCACAGTCGAGACTCGTCGATGAGCGTCTCACCCACGTCGAACACCACCACCCGCACATCAGACACCCGTCAGCACCCGGACCAGCACGTCGGGGACGTTGGTGCAGATGCCGTCCACGCCCATCTCCACCAGCGCCCGCATCCGGTCGGGATCGTCGACCGTCCACACGTTGACGGCCATGCCACGCGAATGGACGTGCTCGACCAGCTCGGGCGTCACCGCGAGGTCGTGCGGGTGGAGGACGCGGTGGCCGTGCATCAGCGCCGTCGCGGCCGCCTCCCGCGTGTCGATCCCCGGCAGCGTGAGGAGCGCCGTGGGAATGGCGTCGTCGACCGCCCGGACGCGGTCGACTGAAGCCAGGTCGAACGACGACACGAGCACTCGTGCTCGCCAGGCCCGCTCCCCCACCCGTTCGGCCACCCTCGCCGCCACCCATCGGTGTTCGTCGAAGTCGGGGTCGAGCGGCGAGCTCTTCACCTCGATGTTGACCACCATCCCGACGCAGGCGTCGACGGCCTCGTCGAGGGTCGGCAACCACGGCGGCAGCTGGTCGCGTCGCAACCCGACGATCGGTCCCACGCCGGTCAGCGATGCGTCGTGATGGACGACCAAGGCGCCGTCTCGTGTGCGACGCACGTCGAGCTCGACCATGTCGGCTCCGAGCCGCCGGGCCTCGACGAACGCCTCGACCGTGTTCTCGCGGCGCACCGCGGATGTGGGCGATGACGGCCGTCGTGGCGCTCACCGCCGGGCTCCGCGCCGGCGCCGACCCCACGAGGTGAACGCCGCCCGACGGACGGCCAACGAGCGGTCCGACGACCAGGGGGCGTAGGGCGCCATCGTGATGGAGGCGAGGGACAGCAGCACGATGTCGTAGTTCACCCGCCAGCCGGCGAAGTCGAGCCACGTCTCCTCGGTTGCCGGCCGCAGGTCGACGCCGGCGCGCATTACGCGCGCGTGCATCTCCTCGTACTCCTCGCGGCTCACCGAGATGGGGTCACCCCGCTTGGGATTCGGGTCGTACGGGACCTCGAAGAAGTCGGCGATGCGACGGAGCGCGATCGCGCCCGAGCGCACGCAGAGCTCCGCGTCGGGATGACGGTCGGGAAAGGTGGAGGCGACGAACGACGCGGTGTCGAGCATCGCGCCGGCCGCCGTTACCCACGAGCGGTCGTGCTGGGGCGAGCGGAAGAAGACCAGCGCGGGGAGCGAGGTGTGGGTCTCTTCGATGTCGACGAACCAGCTCTCCCACTGCGCCCACAGGTCGTGCAGGCGGTCGAGCCACTCGATGCGCGCGAAGCGCTCGATCAGCTCGGCCGCCGACGGGGGCGATCCGGCACGCACCTCGAGCAGCGCCACGACCTGCTCTCGCCGGCTGAAGGTCGAGTAGACCGACGGCAGGTAGGTGATGAGCAACGCCAGCAGGCTCAGCCCGAGGCCCGCCTCCGAGATCCCGAGCACGGTGGTCGGCAGGTCCGCGAACGGGGCGAAGCCCAGCGTGACGATCGACGACCCGCTGAGCCGGAAGGCGGCGCGCAACGAGTTGTTGCCGATGGCCCAGAACATGGCGGTGTAGCCGGCCAGCACGAGGATCAGCCACACGAAGGCCAGGCTCAACAGGCTCAACGGGGCGTAGAGGGCCATGACCCGGTCGCGCTCCTCGTAGGAGTCGACCCGTTTCGCCCAGAGGTTGAAGATCCGGCGGATGCCGACGAAGACCACGCGCGTGAGCAAGACCGGCGTGGCGCGCGGGACGACGACGGCGCGCACCGCCGCCGAGAGGGTGAACGCCACGAGCCCCGCGCCGAGCGCGAAGACGACGACGTCGAGCGCGACGACCATGCTCAGGCCGTCGAGTCGTTCAGACGGGCTCGCGTGTCGTCGCGACGAGCTCCACGATGGCGTCGACGATCGTGTCCCACGCCTCGCGCGGGAGATCGTGGCCCATGCCCGGGATCATGAGCAGGCGGGCGCCGGGCACGGCCGCGGCCGTCGCCTGCCCCCCGCTCGGCGTGATGAGCGGGTCGCCCTCACCGTGGACGACGAGGGTGGGCACGTGAAGCGCGCGTAGCGCGGGTGTGCGGTCGCCCGAGGCCATGATCGCCAGCAGCTGTCGTCCCACGCCGGCGGGGTGGAAGCACCGGTCGAAAGACCGGGCCGCGCGCTCGCGAGTGCCCTCCTCGTCGAACGGGAAGCCGGGCGAGGTGAGCACCCGGCTGCTGTCGACGCTGTGTTCGATGTAGCCCGCGCGGTCGAGCGGAGGCGGCTTGAGGAGCAGCGGGATGGCGGCGGGGTCGGGTTGCCCGACGTCGAGCGCGCCGGTTGTCGACATGATCGACGTCAGCGTCTGCACCTTGTCGGGGTGCCGGATTGCCAGGGTCTGGGCGATCATCCCACCCATCGAGGCGCCCACCACGTGGGCGGCGGCGATGCCGGTGGCGTCGAGCAGGCCCGCGGCATCGTCGGCCATGTCGTCGAGCGTGTAGGAGGCAGACGACGTGTCGCCGGTGAACGCGGCCAGCAGGTCGGGTTCCGGCCCCCCTTCGATCTTCGTCGAGAGACCCACGTCTCGGTTGTCGAAGCGGATGACGCGGAACCCATGAGAGGCGACGAGCGCACAGAACTCCTCGTCCCAGACGATCATCTGGCCACCCAGGCCCATGATGAGCAGCAGGGGCGGGTCATCGGCGTTGCCGAACTCCTCCCACTCGAGGTCGATCCCGTTGGCGTGTGCTCTCGGCATGGAGAGGGAGTCTACGGTTCAGCCCATGACTGTGTTCGGGGTGCACACCGGCCTGCAGCACACGACGACCGACGAGCTCATCGAGCTGTGGCGTCGCATCGAGGCGATGGGCTTCGACTGGATCTCGATCTGGGACCACTTCTACGCGGCCGACCTCACCGGCAGCCCCCACTGCCTCGAAGCGGTGGCCACGCACGCCGCACTGGCATGCACCACGGAGCGGGTCCGCTGCGGGTCCCTCGTCTACTCGGTGGGATATCGCCACCCCGCGGTGCTGGCCAACGCGATCGCCACCATCGATCAGCTCTCGGGCGGTCGCGCCGACCTCGGGCTCGGCGCGGGTTGGAGCCAGATCGAGTACGACGCCTACGGCATCGAGTTCCCGTCGACGCGAGTCCGGCTCGACCAGCTCGAGGAGGCAGCGGCGTGCGTGCGCAGCCTGCTGCGCGACGGGTCGACCACGTTCGCCGGCGAGCACTTCCGGATGACCGACGCGCAGTGCGACCCGCGGCCCGTGCAGGAAGCGCTCCCGATCTGGATCGGAGGAGGCGGCGAACGGCGCACGCTTCGCATCGCGGCGCGCTTCGCCGACGGGTGGAACGTGCCGTTCATCTCGCCCGAGGACTTCGCACGCAAACGCGCCGTCCTGCACCGCCATTGCGACGACGTGAACCGCGACCCTGCCGAGGTCCGCTGCGCAGCCAACGTGGGCCTGGCGTGGCGGGAGGAGGATTTCGAGGCACAGTTCGGCAACATGCGGATGATGGTGCGCCCCGGCGTCCTCACCGGCAGCGATGCGGAGGTCGCCGATCGAGTCGGCCAGTACGTCGACGCCGGTGCTGATCAGGTCAACGTGGCCATCCGTGCCCCGTTCGACGCAGACGGCCTCGCGCGGTTCACCTCGGCGGTGGGAATCGCGAGCGCTTGAACCCTGACTCGCGCCTCCCCGTCACGTACCTTGGGTGACGATGCCGTCATACTCGCCGGCGCCGGGGGGCGTCGGGCTGGTGCTCGGGGCGGGGGGCACCGTGGGCCTCGCCTATCACTGCGGGGTGCTGCATGCCCTCGCCCAGGTCGCCGGGGTCAAGGCCGACGAAGCCGAGCTCGTGGTCGGCACCAGCGCGGGGAGCGTCATCGGCGCCTACCTGCGCGCGGGCTGGACCACCGACGACATGTGGCAGTTCGCGCTGGGCACGCATCCGACGCTCGCGAGCATGGCGCCCGACGAGCTCGACGAGCGCCGGCACGCCATCTTCGTGCCGGCCTGGGCGACCCCCCGCGAGCTGGCGCGTCGCGGGGTGGGCTCGGCGTACGTCTTCGCCCGATCGGTCGTGCGCGGCCCGCAGATCCCCGTCCCTTCGGCGCTGCGTCACCGCTTCCCCGGCGGCCTCTTCGCCATGGTGGAGGGTGAGCGGCGCTTCGCCGACGAGCTGCCCGAGGACTGGCCCGAGCGGCCGCTGTGGCTGTGCGCGGTCGACATCTCGTCCGGTCGGCGCGTCGTGCTCGGGCGGGCGGGGTCGCCACCGGTCGGCCTGCGGGAGGCGGTGATGGCCTCGTGCGCGATCCCGGGCGTCTACAAGCCGGTCCGCCTCGGCACCATGACGTTGGTCGACGGTGGTGCACACTCGACCACCAACCTCGACCTCGCCTCCAAGGCGGGCTGCCGCCTCATCATCGGGATCGCGCCGATGGCGTTCGACCCTGACGCGCCACCCGATCGCCTGCGCCAGCTCACCCGCCGCACGTCCGCGCGCGCCCTCGCGGGCGAGGCCCGCGCCGCCCGGCGGCGAGGCGCCGACGTGCTGCTCGTGCGTCCGACCGGCGCCGAGCTGGCGCTCCACGGGACCAACCTCATGCGTGCCGACGCGGGCGAACAGATCGCGCGCGCCGCGTACGAGGTCACCGCCCGACTCCTCGGCACCGATCGTTTCCGGACGGCCCTCGACGACCACGAGCTCTGAGCCCGTCGGCCCCGCGGCCGGGGGCCCGGGCCGACGGCGCGGCCGTCGCGGCCCGGTCGTGTTCGCGGAGCTGCTCGTCCTGCTGGTGCTCGCCGGCGCGTGCACGGCCATCCTCGTCGTGAAGGTGCTCGCGCCGGTGAAGAGCCCGGCCGACGCCACCCGCGACTATCTCGAAGCGATCAAGACCGGCGACACATCCACCGCGTTCGATCTGCTGTGTCGCTCGAGCCGGAAGGGGCTCACGCGCGCGCAGTTCGCCGCGGGCGTCGCCGACGAGCGCCGGACCAACGGGGCCGTGATCCGGTCTCGGGTCGTCGCCACGTTCGTGGAGTCGGGCGGAACGGCCCGCGCCCGCTACACGCTCACGACGACCAAGCGCGTCGGCACCGTCGAGGCGCTGCTCCACAGGGAGGGCGGCGACTGGAGGCTCTGCGACTTCCGCGAGGTCTCTCCCTGAGAAGCGGTGCATGTGGGTCGCCGCCCCACGCCGGGCCGTTTAGCCTGGCGCGGTGGACCCGACGACCGCGTTCGTCGAGCTCGTCCAGGGCCCCGACGAGGCGATCCCTCTGGCGCGGGCGGCGTTGCTGATCGCGGCCCACGCGTACGCCGACCTCGACGTCGACCGCGAGCTGGCGGCGATCGACGAGCTGGCGGTCGGGTGCCCACCCGGCGACCTCGACGAGTGGCACGACCGCCTGTTCCGGGAGCTCGCGTTCACCGGCAACACCGTCGACTACCACGATCCGCGCAACTCCTTCCTCAACGACGTCGTGCGACGACGGCTGGGCATTCCGATCACGCTCGCCGTCGTCGGCATCGAGCTCGGGCACCGGCTCGGGCTCCACCTCACGGGCATCGGCATGCCCGGTCACTTCCTGCTGCACCACGAGGGTCTGCCGCCGGTGTTCATCGACCCCTTCGACGGCGACTACCT